>JAKACS010000157.1 GCA_021821235.1 Bacillota bacterium | reverse complement strand
CACGACAGACCTTTTGTGATTTTTCAAAAGCCCGTAAACAAGCAAATCAAAGAGAGCAAATCCGATAAAATGCCCTAATTTGACGGCAACAAAATCTTCATGAATCAACGTAAAATCACCTAAGTAAAAAAAGCCGGCAAAATTCGGATGGGGATTCCATTGAAAGCTAATTGATTGAAAATCAATGAACTGTTCCAGGCTTTTCGTCCACGTATTTAACAATAAAAAAAGACCCCATAAAATAACGAGCATCAGCTTAACTAGTGAAAAGGACTTCCTTTTGAATGACCTTCTTGTAACTGGAATGGGATGTTGTTCCATTTTACACTCCTAACAATCGCAATTTATCCTCTATTCTAGTAAAAAACGTTTAAAAAGACTGTCGAAAAAAGTCAATGAAAATCACGATGATTATACAGTTTATAACAGGTAAAAATACCCTTTACATGTTAATTATGGTCTACTATACTGAATTTAATAACACAAACTTCGTAAGAAAAGGCAAAACTATTGAAAAATAGTGACGCAAAACTTAAGGGGCTACCATCTGTTTCGATTATGCCAGCCAGTTGCTATATACGGACTCCGAAAATCGATTGCTCTAAAAGCAAAAGGAGGAATTTTGTGTTGAAAAAACAAGTGTTTACAGTAGAATATTATTGGCATTTAGGTCTGCAACATTACAATGAACGGCTGATGAACGATTGTAGCAGGGCTGATTTGAAAATGAAAATGAAATGGAAAGTCAAAGCGTTATACCATCACAGTAAAGTGCTCGAGTTGTTTTCAAAACTGCAGGCAATCGCCGATTGAATCTAAAGACTATTTACGAATAAAATGAGGGTTATCTATGAAATTAAATCGTATTCATCATATTGCCATTATTGCATCGGACTATGAAAAATCCAAAGATTTTTATATACGAATACTAGGGTTGAAGCCTGTTCGTGAAGTCTACCGCAAAGAGCGGGATTCGTACAAACTTGATTTGGAAGTAAACGGGGAATATCAAATTGAACTATTTTCGTTTCCAAACCCGCCAAAGCGGCCAAGTTTTCCCGAGGCGGCCGGACTGCGCCATCTTGCATTTGAGGTGGATGCCATAGAAGAAGCAGCAGAATATGTGGCACAGCACGGAATTGAAGTGGAGCCCATTCGGATCGATCCTTTCACTGACAAGAAGTTCACATTTTTTGCTGATCCCGACGGTCTGCCAATTGAACTATATCAAAAATAATTTCATCAAAAGCATAAAAACGTATCTGGCTACCTTTGCAAAAAAAATGAGGGGAAGAATTCCAATGATTCGCGAACTAATTGAAAAAACAGCATTCTCTCACTCCTACCAACCTCTTTATCGCGTAGAAGACATGCTTGAATGGGGGGCTGAATTTCTTTTTCGAACGAAAAACGGACATCCCGAGCAAATCTTCCAAATGGCAAAAGAGAAAAACCAATTATTTGAATTGGATACAAAATCGATCTATACATCATTGCGTGCCCGGTTTACACATCTTACGCTTAACGGGTATGCGTTTGTAAATATTTACCCGTCTACGATCCTCCATAAAGAATTCCAATCGTTTATTCGAAACTTGTTGGAAGAATTCCCAAATTCCGCGCAAAAAATCGTTTTCGAAATCATTGAAACCGAGAAAACGACAGATTTAAACCTCCTCAAAGAAAGAATTCATTACCTGAAAACCTGTGGCTTTCAGATCGCCATGGACGATGTCGGCATGGGCTGGTCCTCCCTTAGCCTGATGATCGAACTCGAACCCGATTTTATCAAGCTCGACCGCTACTTTTCCATCGACTTGGCTGCAAGCTCCAAAAAGCAAAAAATGATCCAACTGCTCCTTCATTACTTTCATGGAACCGAAACAACCATCATTCTCGAAGGAATCGAAACAACCAAAGACCTCCACACCGCCCAAACGCTTGGTGTGAACTATTGCCAAGGCTATTTACTCGCCATGCCAAAACCGATTTTTTAAAAATGAACCTCATTTGGCTGGTAAACCCGTTTTCATTAACAGACCAAAACCGCTTTTTCTATCGGTTTTGTAAAACGGTAGACGAAGATTCTTTTGCAGCAGACGGTTTTAACACTTTTAATCTGGTAACAACGACTTTTGAAAGCTTGCGGTACCCAGCTGCATTCGGATGCAGATTATCTTTTGTATATTTTGTTAAATTCCCCGGCTCCAGCCCGCTATGATGAAATAGGTCAATGACCGGAATTTGATTTTCCGCACACACCGCTTCAATCGCGCTCACATAATCTTCCAGTCTTGCCCCTGTTTGATTCGCACCGGGATAAACCGGCTGATTTTTAAACGATCCTCTCTTTAATGGCGTAATAAAAACGAGGTTCGCCTTGTTTGGTTTCACCGCATTTAGTTTTTCAATTGTTTTTTTAACATAGCCGTAAAAGGTTGGCGATTCTGGAGAATCATCAGGCATTCCAAGCGGCGTGTTTCGCCCATAGTCATTCGTTCCACCGAAAACAGTAATTAAGTCAATTTGCTTTAACGTTTCTTTCGTCACCCGATCAGCCATTGTCCTTATGGATTGACCAGGAATCGCATCGGTTGTAACAGATTTCATCCCCAGCGCGTGTTTCACAATCTTTTGATACTGGTTGGCATACGTAATACTGTCACCAATCGCATACCAATTGCGGCCTTCCCAGTTTGAAAGTCCTGTAGCAGTCGTTCGATTGATCCGCACATGCTGCTGCAGGGCGGCAAACACCAGCATGGTAACGGCAGCGACCATAATCGTAAAAATCGAAAAAGCTTTCATTGTTATCCTCAAATCCGTTCAACGTGTTTATGGTAGTTTAACCGCATAAAGCAGAAAATAAACCAAAAAAGAACAGACCCGCGAATGGGGGGTCTGTTCGTAACTATAGTTTATTGGCCAAAATGGTTACAATGGCACTGAAAAGAATCGTTCCTAAAAATATAGAAGCATACAGCAACACTTTATTTCGCTTTTTCCTCTTCAGCATCTCTTCTGGTGTAAGTCCGTAGTTCATCGACATCAAGCATTTCTCCTTTATCGTTTGATGGCAGCTGGCTGGCTTTGCTGATCAAAGCAGAGGCCCCTATAGCTTTGCGTCATCACCTTTTGGTGACTTTGCCTTTGAAATAAACTAGCTACAATTATATATATCGGCAAGAACGAAGAAAATTTCAGCAGCTTCTATCTTTTCTTTGACAGAAGGATCGGAACAGACTATAATAAATGGGAACATAGGTTCTAATTAACGAAAGTTGGTGATGTCATGTCATCCTCTGTAACAGGCATTGGTTTAAAAGGTATGGAAGGCTATCGTGTTTCAGTAGAAGTAGAGGCAGTGAATGGAGTGAATTCAATCGTTATCGTTGGTTTGCCGGATGCTTCAGTCAAGGAATCCAAAGAGAGAATTTCAGCGGCTTTCCACGGCCTTGGGTTTTTTCACCGCCATCAAAAATTAATTATCAATCTGTCTCCAGCAGAGCAAAGAAAAAATAGCCCAATGTTTGATTTACCTATAGCGATTGCTATTTTGCTGGAATTGGGTGAGATAAACCCACAAATTCCCGATTCGGCCGCTTTTATTGGAGCTCTTTCCCTTGATGGAAGTGTGCATGTTGTTGAAAGTATGCTGCCAGCGGTCATTGCAGCAAAAAAACTTGGTTTTAAAAAGCTTTATTTGCCATATGATGAGTGCTTTTCATTACTTGATATAGAAGAACTCGAGCTCGTTTTTGTCCGTGATCTTCAAGATGTAATAAATCTTCTCTACGGCCACAAAATTCCTCAGCCCCTTTTGAAAAAGCCCCAACGAGAATCTTTACTACACCATCAGCTTGATTTCCAAAACATCATCGGCCAATCAGATACAAAGCACGCTTTAGAAATTGCAGCAGCAGGAGAGCATCATGTTCTCATGTCAGGTTCACCAGGTTGTGGCAAAAGTATGCTTGCAGAAAGTTTTCCTTCTATTCTCCCCGAGCTTTCAACGGATAGGCGACTTGAGTTATTAAGTATCTACCAAATTAGTGGGAGGCCGCTGGAATCTATATTTTCACCGCCATTTCGGAGTCCGCATCATTCCTCATCGTCCGTTTCGATTATTGGAGGAGGACAAAATCCAAAACCAGGTGAAATCTCTCTTGCACACCATGGAGTACTGTTTTTAGATGAAATCGCTGAATTTCCGAAAAAAACCCTCGAAATGCTTCGCCAGCCATTGGAAGCAGAAAAAGTTACCATCAGCAGAGTTCACTCAACCGTAACGTATCCTTCATCTTTTATTCTGATAGGCGCAATGAACCCATGTCCATGCGGATACAATGGTTCGAAAACCCATTACTGCACTTGTTCAAAAAATCAAGTAGTTGCCTATCAAAACAAACTGTCAGGACCCATACGAGACCGTTTTGATATTTTTTTGAAAATGGATACTGAAAGCATAGAGAACCAGTCAAAAGTCCCGCAAGAATCTTCCGAAACCATCCGAGAAAGGGTAAGAAAAGCAAGAGAAAGACAATATTGTCGATATGGAAAAGAGATAACGAACAGCCGCATTTCCTATGATCGTTTACTAAAAAGCTCTCCCCTGTCCTACAGTCAAGAGCTTCTTTTGCAAAGGCTTGCTCAAAAACAAGGCTTAAGCATCCGAGCCCAAATAAAAATTTTCCGCTTGGCGCGTACCATTGCAGATATAGAGCAACGTGATACCATCACCGATCAAAACCTGTGGGAAGCAATCAATCTCCATAGCCCTAATCAGTTTAAAACAGGGAAATCAATGTTAATGGAAGTATAAATAAAAAAGCTGATCGGCAATCATAGCCAATCAACTTCTCAAATTATTTATTCAATTCCAATTGGGCCTTTAATTCATCCTGCACCCGTTTTTGTTCTTCCGGAGCAATTAATAAATAATAGATCTTATTGATCTTTGTCCCGGTTCCTTTGATTTGCATTTGTTGAACATTGCTTGCGGCATCTTTGTAGTTTTTCTGAATATCAACCATTTCATCAAACGTTACATTCGTTTTTACGTTCTTTCCAATCGCTTGAAGAATACTGTTATAGTTTGTAAGGGAGGAGACACTTGCCCCTTTTTTAAGAATGGCCTGAATGATCATTCGCTGCCGTTCCTCACGGCCAAAATCACCACGCGGATCGTCATAACGCATCCGTGTATAGCTTAAAGCCTTATCTCCGTTTAAGGTGATCTCCCCTAGAGGGAATTGGTAACCGCCATTCGAAAAAGCAAGATCGTTTTGCACCGTCACGCCGCCAACAGCATTAACAATATCTTTAAAGCCCTCCATATTGATTTTCATATAATAATCAATTGGAATATCGAGAAACTTCTCAACCGTATCCATTGCCATTGGAATATCACCAAATGCATAGGCGTGATTAATTTTATCCAATGTGCCTTTTCCAACAATTTCAGTCCGGGTATCCCTTGGAATGCTGAGCATTTTCACCGACTTATTATTCGGATTGACAGTTAAAACAATGATCGTATCAGACCGACCCTTGTCACCAGGCCGCTGATCTACTCCAAGCATCAACACGGAAAATGGCTGTTTCTTCGTCAATGCAACAGGTTCTGTCCGCTTCGCTGACTGCTTGCGATCAATCGGCTGATTCATCGTTGCCACCGTGTCTTTGACCGATTTGTAAACGGAAAAAGCATACGCCCCGCCTGCAATCACGATAAGCAACAGGATAACCCCCGTTACCCGCAGCCAGATCCGCTTTCTCTTCCTTTGACTTGCTCTCATTTTTGAGCCTCCATGGATTTACAAAAATTTGAACTCATTAATCATAACAGAAAGTCATGTCAGTTGATATAGAATTTTTTATTAAAAAAGAATGTGACTAATCAATTTACTGAAATTTACATCGTTAAAGTTAAGTTTGTTTTCTTTTGTTCGACTTGTTTATTTGATTTTCCTACTTAATAATTGAATAATAGAATAGGGAAAAATAAAAATGTATCTTATTCGTGGTACATTTTTTATTATGCAAAATCAATTGCGATAGGAGCAAAAAATAGTGAGCAAGGTTCAAGTATTAATGTCCACTTATAACGGTGAAAAATATATAGAGCAGCAAATAGACAGTTTACTTCAACAGTACCGTGAAAACTTGGAATTAGAAATCTTCATTCGGGACGATGGATCTAAAGACGGGACGGTTTCCATTATTGAAGAATACAGTCAAAACTATCCAAATATTACTTTTCTGAAAGGCGAAAACAAAGGAGTTATATCTAGTTTTTTTGAATTAGTATTAAAGGCAAATGTGAATGATGATTTTTTTGCTTTTTGTGACCAAGATGATGTTTGGAAGCCATCTAAAGTTTTAAGAGCTATTCGATTATTGGAAAAAGAAGATTCAGCCATCCCGCTTTTATATTTTTCAAGATTAGATATTGTGGATGAGAAACTTAATTTGTTAAAGCAATCTCCTGTTCCACCAAGTGGAGTTGGGTTTGAAAATGCATTGATTCAAAACATTGCTACCGGATGCACCATTTTTTTTAACAAAACGATGCTTGAGCTTTTTAAAACACATGTTCCGAACAAGGAAAATGTTACAATGCATGATTCTTGGTTCTACTTATTAGGTACTGGCCTTGGTAAAGTCATATATGATGAAGAATCCCATTTGTTGTACCGTCAGCATTCTTCTAATACATTAGGTATGGCAGACAATAAAGTAAAGAGTGCAATCGTTCGATATAAAAACTTTAAAAAGGAGGGACGACGCAAACCATATACACAGCAGGCGGAGGAATTTTATACTTTATTTAAAGAGGATTTAAATCCTAAAAAGAGGAAACTGATCGAAGACTTTTTATATAAACGCAATACATTATTGGGAAGGGTTTCCTACGCAGCAACATCCCCCTTGTATAGACAAAACCAAAGAGATACTATTCTTTTTAGATGGCTCTACGCCATTAATCGGTATTAACAAAGAAAGCGAAAGCCACGGCTATATTGTAAGCCCGAAATATAAAAAATAGCGCACCTTTCCGGTACGCACGACAAACAGCCAGTTATCTCGAAATTTTTTT
>JAKACS010000156.1 GCA_021821235.1 Bacillota bacterium | reverse complement strand
AAAATGGGAGGAAGCGGCAAAAGCTTTTCATGAGGCAATTGCTGAAAATCCTCATGATCCACTTGGTTTTATAAATTTTGGAAATGTACTTGCGGCTGTACACGATAGCGAAAAAGCGGAGAAATTTTATCAAAAAGCAATTGTGCTTGATGAAAATGCGGCAGCTGCTTATTATAGCCTTGGAAACCTGTACTACAGTAAGGAGAAATTTGCCGAAGCAAAAAATATGTTTGAAACGGCAATGAAAAAAGGACTGGAAACGAGCGATAATTTTTTCATGCTCGGATTGTCGCTAATTCAGCTCGAGCAAAATCGCTTTGCATTGCCCTACTTGCAAAGAAGTGTTGAACTGAATGACGGGGATGCTGAAGCGCACTTCCAATATGGCTTATGTCTTGCCCAGCAAAACTTGATTGACGAAGCGATTCCCCAATTCGAAAAATGTTTGGAAATGGATCCTGAACACGCAGATGCCTATTACAATTTGGGGGTTGCCTACGGTTTTAAAGAGGAATCAACAAAAGCGCTTGAGCTGTTTGCGAAGGCGCTTGTTGTTCAGCCTGACCATGACCTTGCAAGTTATGCAAAAAAGCTGATGGAACAAGGCGAATAATTTTTCAAAAATGCTGAGAAAGGAGGAAGACAAGTGGACGAGCAGCATCCATTGGATTTGTTCTCAGAGGAAGGGAAATATGTCAAGGGGAAGCATCTGGTAACCATTTTTCACAATGATCAAAACCTTTACTCTGTCCTAAGGATTCGTGTCGAAGAGACAAATGATCAGTATGAGGACAAAGAAGCGGTGATTACCGGGTATTTTCCGAAAATTCATGAACAGGAAACGTATATTTTTTACGGTGAGTTTAAAGACCATCCAAAATTTGGACTGCAGTTTCAGGCTAGCCATTTTCGCAAAGATATTCCTCAGACAAAACAGGGAGTTGTCAATTATTTATCAAGCGAAATGTTTAAAGGGATTGGCAAAAAAACGGCTGAAAATATTGTTGATGCCCTAGGAGAAAATGCGATTTCAAAAATTCTGAATCAGCCATCCCTGCTTGATTCCGTCCCAAAGCTTCCTCCTGAAAAAGCAAAAATGCTTTACGATACGCTGATGCAGCACCAAGGCCTTGAACAAGTAATGGTGGCCTTGAACCAATACGGATTTGGTCCGCAGCTGTCAATGCGGATTTATCAATGCTATAAGGATGAAACGCTTGAGATCATCCAAAAAAATCCTTACAAGCTGGTGGAAGATATTGAAGGGATCGGCTTTGGCCGCGCCGATGAGCTTGGCTACCAGCTTGGCATTTCCGGCAGCCATCCGGATCGGATTAGAGCAGCTTGTTTGTACACACTTGAAATGGAGAGCATGCAAAATGGCCATGTATTTATGCAGGCTGAGGATTTATTAAAAAAAGTAAAGAATTTGTTGGAAGAAAATAAGCGGGATCAAATCGAGTTTACTTCCATTTCAAGTGAGATCATTAAGCTGGATGAAGAAGGCAAATTGATCATTGAAGAGAAGCGCCTCTATTTGCCTTCTCTCTATTTTGCTGAAAAAGGGCTTGTGACCAGTATTAAAAGGATTCTTGAACAAACAGAATATGAAAATCAATTTCCAGAATCGGAATTCTTGCTTGCCTTGGGCGGGTTGGAAGAGCGCCTAGGGGTACAATATGGTCCATCACAAAAAGAAGCGATTCAAACGGCGCTGATGTCGCCAATGATGATTTTAACAGGTGGTCCGGGTACAGGGAAAACGACGGTAATCAAAGGGATTGTCGAACTATACAGTGAGTTGCACGGCTGTTCGCTTGATCCGAAAGAGTATTATAAAAAAGATGAAGTTTTTCCGATCTTACTTTGTGCCCCAACCGGAAGAGCTGCAAAGCGGATGAGTGAGTCAACCGGGCTTCCGGCTGTGACAATCCACCGTTTGCTTGGCTTTAATGGTACTGAAGGGTTTGAACATGATGAGGCAAGCACGCTTGACGGAAAATTGCTGATTGCCGATGAAACTTCCATGGTCGACATTTGGCTTGCCAACCAATTGTTTAAGGCTTTGCCGGAAACGATTCAAGTGATCCTCGTTGGCGATGAAGATCAGCTGCCTTCTGTCGGCCCTGGCCAAGTACTACGGGATCTATTAAGCTCAGAGCGGATACCGACTGTCAGCCTTACTGATATTTATCGACAAGCGGAAGGATCATCCATTATCGAGCTTGCCCATGATATCAAAAAGGGAATTTTGCCGGAAAATATCACGAAACAGCAGCAAGACCGTTCGTTTATCAAATGCAGCTCCAACCAGATTGCTCAAGTTGTGGAAAAGGTCGTATTGAATGGCAAAAGAAAAGGCTATTCAGCCAAAGATATTCAAGTGCTGGCGCCGATTTACCGGGGGCCGGCAGGGATTGACCGTTTGAATTTTTTGCTGCAGGAAATCTTTAATCCGAATCCTGACGGCTCAAGAAAAGAAATAGCGTTTGGTGATGTCAAATACAGGATTGGCGACAAAGTTCTCCAACTTATCAACCAGCCGGAGAGCAATGTTTTTAACGGTGACATTGGCGAAATTGTATCGATTTTTTATGCGAAGGAAAATACTGAAAAACAAGATATGGTCGTAATTTCCTATGAGGGAAACGAAGTGACCTATACAAGGCATGATTTAAATCAAATCACCCATGCGTATTGCTGCTCTGTTCATAAATCGCAAGGAAGCGAGTTTCCGATCGTTATTATGCCTGTTTCCCGCGGATACTATCGAATGTTGCGAAGAAAGCTGATTTATACCGCTATTACAAGAAGTAAGCAATTTTTAATTTTATGCGGTGAAGAAGAAGCGCTTAAAATCGGCGTGGAACGGGCAGATGAAGAAAATCGCCAAACCACCTTGTGCCTTAAGCTGCAGGCAGCGATCCCTGCGCGGAAAAAACAAGCGGAAAATGTAAATCGTAATCGTAATGAATCTTGGGAAGAAATTTTAATGAAGGCAGATCCGATGATCGGAATGGAAAACGTTACCCCTTATGATTTCATGATGAGTGAAGAACACTATTAATGTTCGGAAAGGTGGGAAATTCTTTGCGGACATTATCTTTACTAAAAGGTTTGCCTGTTTTTCAGCTAGTCAGCGGGGAAAAAATCGGTGAAGTGGCCGACCTTTGCATTGGCAATGACGGCCGGGTTAATGGACTGCTCGTAAAAAAAGGCGCTTTTTTAAAGCACCAGTTTTACTTGCCGATTGACCAGGTGAATTCCTTTGGAAGCGATGGGATCATGACGGAACAGGGGGGGAAGCTTGAGAAAATGAAAGAAAAGACGACCCCTGAATATACTTTTTTTCATCAAAATGCTCTAGAAGGAAAGTTGCTCGTTTCCAAAAGCGGTGACTCGCTGGGATTGTTAAAAGATGTATATTTTTCCGAAGAGCTGGGCACAATCGTAGGGTATGAAGTTACAGATGGCTTCTTTACAGAGATCACGGAAGGTAAGCAAGTGATTGAAGCGGAAGCTCCCCCTGCGATCGGAAAAGACGCCATCATTGTCGATGTTACTGTTAGGTGAGGTGTCTTTTTCATGTTAAAATGTCCGAATTGCCAAAGTAAGGATATTGGCAAAATTGGCATCAATCAATATTACTGTTGGAATTGTTTTATTGAACTGTCGGTGACAAAAGGGTTGATCCACACGCACCAAGTCGAAGAAGACGGAACCTTAAGTTCCCTCGACGACTTATTTGAAGAAGAGGATCGCCGCTTTACAAGCTGACATTCGGCAAATCCCCCGCTAAGCGGGGGATTTTATTCATCTGTACATAATTCCAGCCTTTTTCCCGAAAACTAACCAAGGAAGGGGGGAATGGTGGTGGATATTCAAGTAAAGTGGTATTACCGGATTGGATTTATACTCCTTTTGCTGCTTGCAATTTATTTTTTTGTCAAAATTCGCTTTGTTTGGCTGCCGATTTTAAAAGTTGTGGTCATTATTTTTCTTCCGTTTTTGATTGGTGGCTTCATTACGTATTTGCTGCATCCGATCGTGGAGAAATTGCATGAAAAAGGGCTACACCGCGGACTTGCGATATTTTTGATCTATTTTCTTTTCTTTGGCGGAATCGGGTTTTCTTTGTACAAAGGAATCCCCGCTTTTATCAGGCAACTGAGAGATCTGTCGGAAAATGCCCCGGTTTTTGCCGAGCAATACCGTATTTGGGTCAATCAGCTTCAAGCACATACTGCTGAATGGCCTGATGGATTGCAAGTGAAAGTGAGCGACGGCATTAATGCGTTTGAACGCAAGTTGGATGCTATTTTAACGTTGTTCATCGGTTTTTTAGTCAATTTTCTAAATTCAGCGGTTGTGTTGATGGTGATCCCTTTTATTGCCTTTTATATGCTAAAGGATTTTCATTTAATTAAACGGGCAGTTTGGTATATGACACCGAAAAAATGGCGTAAACAGGGAATCCGCTTTTTACGGGATGTTGATGAATCTCTTGGGAGCTACATTAGAGGCCAACTGTTGGTTTGTTTGATTCTAGGAGGAATATCCGCATTGCTTTTTTGGCTATTCCATCTGAAATATCCGCTCTTACTTGGAATGATTGTCGGCTTGACCGATTTGATTCCCTATTTTGGGCCGATTATCGGTGCTGTGCCAGCAGTGATTATTGCTGCAACCATGTCGACGAAACTTGTCATTATCACGATTGTGATCATTTTTGTTATTCAGTTTCTCGAAGGGAACATATTGTCACCTTTCATTGTCGGAAAAAGTCTCAGGATGCACCCATTGATGATTATGCTTGCAATTACCGCAGGCGGAGAGGTAGGCGGGCTGCTTGGGTTGATTTTGGCAGTACCGGCGCTCGTTATCCTTCGGGTCGCAATTTTCCATGCAAAGAATCATTTCATCCGCGGCAGGACAAAGCCTACGTCTTCGTAATAAATTGACAAACGTTGCTATTCTAGCTATAATTCGGCTATAATCGAAAAAGGAAAAATGATGAAGGATCGAGTATGTTAGAGTCCATCTAGAAGAGAGGAGCTTCCGTGGCTGAAAGAGGCTCTAGATGAAGGATTAACAGAACGCTAATCCAGAGTGCAGCTAATCCCTGCCGATGTGCCGCGTTATGGCAAATTTGAGAGATGGATATAAAGATTTTTGTATCCATAATCAGGGTGGTACCGCGAGTTTCGCTCCTCGTCCCTGTAAGGGATAGGGGCTTTTTTGTGTTTTTTTTTAATTTTATCTAGCCGTTGGATAGTAAAGGGAGGTCTATTTATGAAAAAATTAACTGGATCGCAAATCCGCAGAATGTATCTTGATTTTTTTAAAGAAAAAGGACATGCCATTGAACCGAGCGCCTCGCTTGTACCGCATGATGATCCGTCATTGTTATGGATTAACAGTGGTGTCGCCACACTGAAAAAATACTTTGACGGCCGGGTTATTCCGGAAAATCCAAGAATTACAAATGCTCAAAAATCAATCCGCACAAATGACATTGAAAATGTCGGAAAAACGGCGCGTCACCACACATTTTTTGAAATGCTCGGCAATTTTTCCATCGGGGATTATTTCAAAGAAGAAGCGATTGAATGGGCATGGGAATTTTTAACGGATCCAAAATGGATCGGCTTTGAGCGGGAAAAGCTCTCGGTAACAATTCATCCTGAAGATGGGGAAGCTTTTGAATTGTGGAACAAAAAAATCGGCATTCCCGAGGAACGAATCATTCGGTTGGAAGGAAACTTCTGGGATATTGGAGAAGGCCCAAGCGGCCCCAATACGGAGATTTTCTATGATCGCGGCCCGGAATACGGTAACGATGCTACAGATCCGGAGCTTTATCCGGGCGGAGAAAATGACCGTTATCTTGAAGTCTGGAACCTTGTATTCTCGCAATTTAACCATAACCCGGATGGTACATACACTCCGCTGCCAAAGAAAAACATTGATACAGGGATGGGTCTCGAACGTATGGCATCTGTTGTCCAAAATGTACCAACCAATTTTGAAACCGATTTGTTCATGCCAATCATTCAAGCAACCGAAGAAATTTCCGGCGAAAAATATGGTACTGATAAGGAAAAAGATGTCGCATTTAAAGTTATTGCTGACCATATTCGGACTGTTGCTTTCGCGATTGCCGACGGTGCCTTGCCGTCGAATGAAGGGCGGGGATACGTTTTGCGCCGATTGCTGCGCCGTGCCGTTCGCTATGCGAAAAAAATCAATATCAACCGGCCATTTATGTATGAACTCGTTCCGGTTGTTGGCGAAATGATGAATGATTTCTACCCGGAAGTTCAAGAAAAGAGCGATTTTATTCAAAGGGTTATGAAAACTGAAGAAGAACGTTTCCATGAAACGCTGCATGAAGGTTTAGCCATTTTAGCCGAGGTCATCAAAAGGGCAAAGGAAAACAGCAGCAATCAAATTGCCGGCGAGGATGTCTTCCGCCTTTACGATACGTACGGATTCCCAGTTGAATTAACGGAAGAGTACGCTGAAGAAGAAGGCATGAAGGTTGACCACGAAGGATTTGAAGCGGAAATGGAGCTTCAGCGCGAGCGTGCCCGGGCAGCCCGCCAGGATGTCGATTCCATGCAAGTTCAAGGCGGCGTTCTTGGTGAAATCAAAGTGAAAAGCGAATTTATTGGCTACGAGACACTCGAAACGAATGCGAAAGTTTTGGCCATCGTGAAAAATGGCGAGCTGACCCCTGAAGCTATTCAAGGGGAAGAAGTTCAGCTAATTCTCGAGGCCACGCCATTCTATGCAGAAAGCGGCGGACAGATTGCCGACCGCGGGACATTGGAAGGCGATGGATTTAAAGCTGCGATCAAAGACGTGCAAAAAGCGCCAAATGGGCAAAATCTCCATAAAGCAATCATTGAGGAAGGTAGTTTACGAACAAATGATTCCGTTTTGGCGAAGGTTGATGCTGCAAACCGCGCAAAAATTATTAAAAACCATACAGCTACCCATTTGCTTCACGAGGCGTTGAAAGAGGTTCTTGGCCGGCACGTGAATCAAGCGGGTTCACTTGTTGAGCCGGATCGTTTGCGATTTGACTTTTCGCATTTTGGACAAGTAAAGCCGGAAGA
>JAKACS010000155.1 GCA_021821235.1 Bacillota bacterium | reverse complement strand
AACTGGAATGTTTTCTTCGTATTGAAGCTCAAACTGTTTGCCTTCAATTAATTCAATTAGCATGGAGACAGATTTTTCCGCAATTTGTTTGATCGGCTGCCGGATTGTTGTTAAATGCGGCAGGCACATTTGGACGGCTTACGTGCCATCATAACCAATTACCTTCAAATCATCCGGTATTTTCTTACTATATCTGAATGCTTCAGATAAAACAGATGCAGCTATTAAATCATCACTTGCAAAAATTCCATCAACATCCTGATGCTCATTAAAAATTTTATGAATCATTCTTATTGTGGAGGGTTGTTGAAAATTCACTGGCAGTTCGTAAATGACCGGTTCGACTCCTTGGTTTTTTATCACGTCCTTAAATGCATTCGTTCGCTGATTGGCAGGCGTTTTCAAATGCTGTGGCCCACAAATATGGATAATTTTCTTGCAACCGCTTTCCAACAAATGCTCAGCGGCTAATTTTCCGCCTTGATAATTATCAGAGGAAACGACCGGAATCGTATCTGATAGATAACGATCAATCGCAACGACTGGAAAGCGGAATTTCCCATAATCCAACGTTCCTTGGTTATGAGTACCAACAATAATGCCGTCCACTTGATTTCTTTGCAGCATTTCCAAATACTTGCTTTCTTTCTCCTCGTCATTCAAACTATTGCAAAGCAAAACCTTGTACCCTAAAGTGGAACAAAATCGTTCAATGTTTAAAATTAATTCGCCAAAAAAAGGGTGACTGGTGGTTGGAAAAATAAGCCCAATGAACTTAGTACTTTTTCTAAACAAAGACCGTGCGACATCATTTGGGAAATAGTGCAGATCTTCCATTGCCTGGTACACTTTATTCCTTGTTTCCTCACTAATATATCCGCGGTCATTGAGCACCCTTGAAACGGTTGTTGCCGACACCCCAGCAAGCGTGGCAACGTCCTTTATATTTGGTTTCATCCCTGTAACCCTCACAATCCATTTCTAAAAAGTAAACCTTTTCTATTCCTATCTTAACTTAAAAGCGGAAAGATTCAATTCCATTAATGTTTAATTGTTTGTTTAAATTTGAGAACGCTCTTTAAATCAGCCGGATGCCAATATGCAATTCCAGTTCCGATTAAAAGGAGGATTCCCGTTACCGCAAACACGCTTTGCACTGGAAAAACACCGCCAATAAACCCGCCTATCATTGGACCGATCATCCCGCCTATCTGGTTGGCAGTCTGGTTTAAGCCAAATGCCCTGCCTCGAAAATCTTCGGTGGTCGATTTAACAACAAGGCCGTTTAGTGCTGGAAAGACGGCGGAAAAGAAAACACCAAACCCGAAACGAATAATAGAAAATCCCCAAATATGGCTAAAAAAGGTTTGTGCCAGCATACCGAGCGCACCGCCAAAAAGTCCAATAACCAAAACCTTATTAAATCCAACCTTATCAGCCCATTTTCCCCAAAATGGCGCAAAAATCGCACTGGCAATCCCAGGAAGCGAGAAAACAATTCCTGCGATCAGCGAGGCGTGTGCAGAAGACCCACCCAATTTTACTACATATAAAGGAAGAATCGGCTCAACCGTCATAACCGATCCCGAAGTGAGCACTGTTAACACGATAACAAGCATTAAAGGATGATTGTACCATGCCGCTTTCAAATCATTTCTTACCGACCCCTTTTCTTTGTTTGGCGTGAAATTTTCCTCTATAACCCAAAAAATGATCAAAAGGGTTGAGATCAATACAATAATGCCTGCACTGGCAAAAGCCCAGCGATTTCCGACCATGGAAGAAATTCCGCCGCCAAGCAAAGGACCGACAATCTGTCCGGAGGCAGAAGCTGTTGAAATTAATGAAAGTGCATATCCCACCTTATTGTTTGGTGTGTTCGTTCCAATCAAGGCGATGGCTCCAGGGATAAAACCGCTCAACAAGCCCTGTAATATCCGCAGCCCCAATATTTGATACGGATTGGTTACAAATGCCATTAATGTATATATTACAAACAGAGCGAATCCTGCCCGAATAATCATTGGCTTTCTTCCATATTGATCCGCCACCCTCCCCCAAAAAGGTGACGCAATTGCTCCTGCAAAAAAGGCTGAACTAAAAATGAGCCCCGACCAAATTTCTGTATGCTGCTGTACCCCAATTTGCAGCAAAAAAATGGGTAAAAAAGGTATAACCATCGAAAAACTTGCCGCTGTAAAAAAAACACCAACCCACAATACCCATAAATTCCGTTTCCATATCAACATAATCTTCGCTCTCCACCCATTTTGAATCAATTTTATATAACAGCCTGTCGATCTTTATGGCCGTCTGCAAAACCATTCCATTCTACAAAAAATGATTAAAGTCATCATATCATATGTAAAATTATTTTTATACCCAAAATACTTTTTTGCAAAAAAAAGGGTGTTTCTACCTGTTTTTCTGGCTTGGGCAACCACAGAACAAAAGGCATAAGCGCCTCGGTCAGCCCCGACAAATATAAGTCCTTAATCGGTTTAAAATTCAACAATCACTCAATTTGGGCATCATGGGTTCTCTTTGATGACCGTTTTTGCCGGGAACCATCGATCGACCTGGTTTTTCCCTTTTACTGGTATCTACTGAGTGATAGACTCTTCTATCAACCGGTTTTTTCCCTTTTACTGGTATCTACTGAGTGATAGACTCCTCTATCAACCGGTTTTTTCCCTTTTACTGGTATCTACTGAGTGATAGACTCTTCTATCAACCGGTTTTTTCCCTTTTACTGGTATCTACTGAACGATAGACTCTTCTATCAACCGATTTTTTCCCTTTTACTGGTATCTACTGAGTGATAGACTCCTCTATCAACCGGTTTTTTCCCTTTTACTGGCATTTACTGAGTGATAGACTCTTCTATCAACCGGTTTTTTCCCTTTTACTGGTATCTACTGAGTGATAGACTCTTCTATCAACCGGTTTTTTCCCTTTTACTGGTATCTACTGAGTGATAGACTCCTCTATCAACCGGTTTTTCCCCTTTTACTGGTATCTACTGAGTGATAGACTCCTCTATCAACCGGTTTTTTCCCTTTTACTGGTCTGAATGGTAAGTTAGGATATAATTACTGTTGTATAAAAAATTAATTCAAAAAATAAAAATGACCCAGATGTTCACTGGGCCATTTGATCATTCATATAGAGTACGTACATTATTCGTTTATCGTCTAAACATGGGTTTTCGTTTTTTGATTATCTTTCTCTGTCCACATCTATTTTTTCTGTAACAAATCAAACAAGGTTAAAGCAACAATCTTTGTTGCTTTGACTAAATCCTCAATCTTGACATTTTCATCTGCCCGATGTCCGTTTGCTTCTGCCAATGTTCGCGGTCCAGCCCCAAATAACACTACCGGGATGCCCGCTTCATAAAAATGCCGCGCATCGGTATAAAGCGGCGATCCGGTGACAGGAAGTTCCCCGCCGCCCATCAGTTCCCGCCAATTGGCCGCAATTGCTTGGATTAAAGGGGAATCAACCGAAACAGGACCAAAACTTTTTGCTAACAAAACTTGTGTTATTTCTGCATCAACTCCAGGAAAATCTTTCAGTGTTTCTATAACAATCTCTCGAATTTTCGCCTCTGCTGCTGCAGGATCTTCCTCTGGAATTAACCGCCTGTCCAGCCGAATGGTAACTGTGTCTGGAACAACATTCGTATTAATTCCTCCGGAAATTAAGCCCACTACTAAACTAGGGGACTCGATCCCGGGAACAGCAGATTTTATTTTTGAAAATTCTTTCCTGTAGTCGTACAACGCACTTAGGACACTGTTCATCACTTCAAGGGCATCATGCCCAAACTGCGGTTCTGCCGCATGAGCCGATTTCCCCTTCAACTTAACTTCCAAATGCAGACAGCCATTGTGAGCATTAACAAGGGAATAGGTAAATCCTGGACAAATTGCCAGATCTGGGTGAATCAACTTTTTTTCAAGTAACCATTTTGGACCAATTTCCCCGCCTGATTCTTCATCAAAAGTAAAAGCTAACGAAATTTTCCCAGATAAAACATGTTTCAATTGCCGTAAAGCAAGCGCTGCAAACGTAAACGAAGCAATATCCGATTTTGAAACAGCAGCACCGCGGCCGTACATTTTTCCATCGACAATCTTTCCGCCATACGGATCCTGTGTCCACCCTGTGCCGGGCGGGACAACATCTCCATGCGAGTTAAGGGTAATTTCCAGGCCATCATTGCCAAAAGATTGAAAACCAACAACATTCGCGGCTTTTCTCATGCCAACGGCCTTTACTTTTTCCTCTTCAACTTGATAGATGGAAACATTTTCAAATCCAAATTCTTCGAGGCGCCTGTATAGATATTCTGCGATTTCTTGACAGTCCCCGGGAGGATTATCGGATGGAATGCCTACAAGCTCCTTTAAAAAACCGATTAGCTTCTCTTGCTGGTCATCAATAAATTGAATAATTTGTTGTTTTTCAAAAGATAATGTCACAGTTTTCATTCTGCTCTCCTGTCACTTTTATAAGCCATATTGACACAAACTAGCATACTATTGACCATACCCAATATGGATGAAGCTGTTTTTATGTATTGATTCTTCATCCCCAAAACTCCTCATATTTTTCCTTTCATTTTTCTGAAAAAATAATTTGTAATAATAATAACATTTTTCAGAAAAATTACAATCCTTTTGAAAAATAGCCGCCTCTTGCTTAAAAACTAAAGCTCGTCTATCGATCTATGACATTTTTGTGGAATCTTTTCTTTCTGAATTTTTGGCGATCTATCGGTGGTATAATGAGCTTGAGGAATATGTGAAATATTGAGCAATATCAAAGGAGATTGATAACATGCCACAATACAGCTGGTTGGAAGCGATTGAAGTATCGGATGAAATGTTGGATCAAACGGATACCCGCTTACCGGTCATTTGGATCAGCGCCTTAGATTGTACCGGATGCAAGGAAGCGTTCACTCGTTCCTTTGAACCGTCCACATTGGATACCATTTTGAATTTTATTTCTTTGGAATACAGTGAACTTCTCTCCGCTGCAGGCGGATATCAAGTGGAAGAACATAAAGAATCGATCCTAGAAAAATATAAGGGGCAATATGTGCTTGCCGTCGAAGGAGGAATCCCGGGAAGCGACGAATTTCTGATGATTGCCGGAAAATCGGTTAGAGAAGAAATCATCCATGCAGCAAAACACGCAAAAGCCGTCATCGCATTTGGGAGTTGTTCCGCCTGGGGAGGGATTGCCGCAGCCGGAATTAACCCCACCAATTCAGTAGACATTAGATCTATTATCCCAGAGGATGTTCCTGTTGCCCTTGTGCCAGGCTGCCCGCCAATTCCAGAAGTTATCATTGGCACCTTGCTGCACGTTCATTTCCATGGCGAGCTACCCGAACTCGATAAAAAACTTCGCCCTAAAATGTTTTATCAAACAACCGTTCATATGACCTGCCACCGCAAACCATTTTTTGATCAGAAATTATTTGCTGAGTCATATGACGATGAAGGGGCGAGAAAGGGCTATTGTTTATTTAAATTAGGATGCAAAGGTCCAACAGCCTTTAATTCATGTGAATCACTCGGTTTGGAACGCTGCATCGCCGCCGGATTCACCTGCATCGCCTGCTCTGAAAAAGGATTTTGGGATAAAGGAACTTTTGTCGCGAAGAAGAAAAAAGAAAAGGCTGCCCGTTAACCAAAAAAGAACATAACTTAATCCTACGCTATCCGTAAAAAAGGAGACAGCTGTCTCCTTTAATCTTTTTTCCATCAGAACATTTTTCAATTTGCCACCCCTATTCGGCTAATAAACGAATGAGGCGGGAAACAGTGCATTAATGATCACGATTTACAATATAATTCAGCAAATGTTTAAGAAAAGGAGTCTTTCGTTGCGATTTTTGCAGGACTTCCATCCCCTGGCAATAATGTTCCCACATCTTTTTTCTCGCTTCATCCGCCCCGAGGATGGTCACAAAGGTTGACTGGTTGTGCTCAACATCTTTGCCAATGGGTTTCCCGAGCAGGTTTCGATCCCCTTCAACATCCAACAGGTCATCTTTAATTTGAAAGGCAATGCCTGCATGGTAAGCATACTTTTTTAAAGCCTTGATTTCTGCTTCATCCCTTTGTGCAAGAAGAGCTGGCATCACCAGAGAAGCTTCAAAAGCAAGTCCGGTTTTATAAAAACAAAGCGACTCCAATTGCTCGAGATTCAATGGCATCCCCCTGGAATTTAAATCCATTGCTTGACCCCTACACATTAATTCTGTTACCTCGTTCGAGTAGTGAACCAAATGAAGAACCGACTTTGAATCAAACCGGGCAAGTGTTGTCTGCTCCTCAATTGCCTTCTGTGTCAAATATAGCCCCGTTAATTCCGCGATCGCCGAATTATACACCTTATGCAAGGTTGGTCGTCCTCTACGAAGTGGTGCATTATCTTGTGACGGCAAATCATCAAAGATAAGGGAAGCAGTATGCATGTATTCCAGCGATCTCAAAAGCGGCACAATGGCAAACCGATCTAACCCGTATTCATTCACCCCCATAAACCAGGAAATGATCGGCCTCAATCGTTTTCCATCCCCTGCGAGGCAATAATTTGCAGCTTCAATGATCGGATCTGCCGTTAAAGAACCCTTCTCGATAGTTGAAATGGGCAAAATACGATTAATCTGCTGGCGTACTTCTTTTATCGTTTCCGAAAATTCTTCTCGTTCCTTCCGTTCATTTTTTAATATAGAGATCATATAATCCCGAAGCAGCTTATCAAAAAAATCTACATTATCAGCTTTCTCAACCATTTTTTGAAGAACGCGGTTGAACCCCGGGTTTCCGGCAGCAAACCGTTCCAGCACTTCGTTGTATGTATTGTTTCCCATTCGTTCTTTAAAGCGTTTAAGACCGTTGATAGCACGATCAAGAATTACCTCACGGGTCTTCGAATCTGAATTGTACACGTGATGGATCAAATGAAAAACAACCGTCCAATATAATTCAAAGGGGTTGATCAAATCTGGGCGCCGGTCATGGTATTGAAGATAGTATGTATAAGGCGTAACCGCACCTGCTTTCATATCCTCAAACATGTCGGCAAAATCATCCGCAAGCTGATTGTAAATTCCATAGAAAAAGGTTCGGTTTTC
>JAKACS010000154.1 GCA_021821235.1 Bacillota bacterium | reverse complement strand
TATACCAATCAGCCGGCAATCATTGCATGTGCCGACGAGACACTGATTGAGCAATTGGTGAAAAAGGAAGGGGATATTGCCAAACTGGAGAAAATATTGGGTCTTGAGATCGATGCACGGCTGGCAAAATCAAGGAAGCAGTATTTGTGCTTGCAAAAGCTGGACAATGAACGGCTTTCAAATACGGTGGATGAAATCAATGAGATCAACGATATTAATCAATTGCTGCCGGACTTTGTCCATTCTGGCGCGTCAATGCAGACATTTGAACGATATGGGGATCGCCGCGACTACCCGGCACTATCGGATGAAAAATGGGAGAAAATAAATTGGGATCCTTTGCAAGATTGTTTTTCTTGTGAAAAGCGGCATCGCTGCGGGCTTACATTGCATCGCGAATACTATCGCCATGCAAAAGACTTAATCATTTGTTCCCACGATTTTTACATGGAGCATATTTGGACAAAGGATTCACGCAAACGGGAAGGCCAGCTTCCCCTTTTGCCGGAACATTCAGCCGTTGTGTTTGATGAAGGGCATTTAGTAGAGTATGCCTGCCAGAAAGCCTTAAGCTATCGTTTTACCGAACAAACACTAGAAACGGTGTTAACAAGGCTGTTGGAAAACGATGTTCGTGAAGAAACATTAAATACGATTGAAAACATTTTGATTGAAAATGAGAAGTTTTTTACCGTTCTCTCGGAACATTCTTACTTAGTCAATGGATCAGAGAAGCAGTTTATTAAAAAGACAGATCGGGTCGTCAATCAGGGGAAAAACCTGCTGAGCCAACTTGAACGGCTTGAAGAAGAGCTAGTATTTGACAGTGAGCTTTATGTCATCAATGAATATGATTTGAAAATTGTTGAGGAATACATCGAACAGATTACTCATTCGTTAAGGCTTTTTTCGCAAACCATCAATGGGATTACTTGGTTTGAAGAAAAAATGGCTGAAAGAACGCTTGTGATTATGCCGAAAATGGTAGAAGAAGTGATGCGCGATGAAGTATTTTCGCAAAAGAAACCGTATATCTTTTCATCGGCAACCCTTTCCAATCAAAAGTCATTTGACTATATTGCTTCAAGTTTAGGGATTGATGACCATTTATCTTTTTCAGTTGCCTCACCCTTTCAGTATGAAGAAAAGATGCGCATCCACTTGCCCAAGTTTTCCGCAGGGGATTTCCTAGGAAAAGTTGACTATTTAATGGAGCAGATCAAACAGACAGATGGCCGGGCATTGATTTTAGTTACGAACAAACAAGAATTAACTGATATCAAGCAAATGCTTGGCAATCGACTAAGCTATCCGCTTTATTTTGAAGGAGATGCGGAAATTAGTACACTTGTCTCCAAATTTCAAAATGATGAACACGCAGTTTTGGTTGCCATGAATTTATGGGAAGGACTTGATATCCCGGGACGCTCACTAGAAAATGTGCTGATTTTCTCTTTGCCTTTCCCGCCAAATGATCCAGTATTTACTGCAAAGCGGGAAGGGGTTAGCGATCCGTTTGCAGAAGTTGAGCTTCCTTATATGCTGCTTCGTTTGAGGCAAGGAATCGGGCGCCTTATTCGCAACGAAGAAGATTATGGAGAGGTTTCTATTTTATTGGATAACGATCTTGATCCAGTGCTGGAAAAGTCCATTATTGAAATATTGCCAACCACCCCGGTAAATGAATAAAAGCCCTGGCTAAATTGCCAAGGCTTTTCTTTTTGATTCAATGAGTTATCCGCGCAGTTGCTTTAATCCTTCAGGAGTCATTCTTTCTGGGGTCCAAGCTGGTTCCCAGACGAGATGGACATTGACGCTTCTAACTTCTTCAAGTCCTCCAATTTGATAGCGTACACCTCTTTCAATGCTGTCATGCAGGGGACAGCCCGGAGTTGTTAATGTCATGGTAATTTCCACATCGGCATCATTGTTGATTTCGACATTGTATATCAAGCCAAGATCGACGACATTGATATTTAGCTCTGGATCGTAAACATTTTTTAGTTCATTCTTAATTTTTTCAAGCAATTCCATGAGTAAACACCTCGCTATTTTTTTACGACACTAATAATGTTTAGCGCCATTGTGATAAATACAAGGGCAAGAATAGTCTGCCCAATCGTGAACAGCAGTGAAAGTTTTAAAATGATTGATAAGAAAACTAAGATTGCCGAACCGATGAAAAGGCCAAACAAAGGCAATATCACTTTATCATTGATCATTTCTTTAAGTGTTGGGACAGATTTTTTTCCTATTTCTCCACTGTACTTATGGGTCCACCAAAGGAAGGGGACAATTTTATACAAATAGCCAAGAATGGTAAGTACAATCCATAACATTAAATAGGCATAGATTAATGGACTAATAAAATCGGCAAAGTAATTTGTCCACAACAGGACAAATGCAAGAAGGTGGATACTATTTCCAAATCCAATTGCTACAATTGAAAAACGGAATGGCTTATCCAGCTTTTTTCTCAATCTTTTTTTGAGAATCGTCCTGACGTGCCAACTGAAAGTTGTAAAACCTAACAGCATAAAAAAGAAACCAAATTTTAGTAGCAAGGAGCTTCCGCTAAATAGGCCGGCAAGCGTAATCAAAAGGCCGGATACGTAAAATCCGTAAACATATCTTGCTTGAATCATGGAGAATCCGTGCGATAATGAAAACATCGGAACCAATTTATAGGAAAATCCGAAGATCAATAAGGTAAACCAGCCAGTTACGCCCATTAACACATGGCTTTTAAATATCGTTTCATGATTTTCCCCGCCCATACCTGTTTTAAAGAAATAAATCAAGTTGAGTCCTAAGAAAATCGTAACAAACAAGCTAGCGAGTGCCGAGCCAACAAATGCTGTAAGAATAGTTGCCTTTGCCTGCTTTTTTAATGTCATGAACATTTGTAGCAAGAACATTAAAATTCCTATTAAAGTGATGATTCCTGGGATAAGCGCATTTTTCGGTGAAAAATATAGTGTGGCTGCAAAGGAAATTACCCCAATCGCCATTGTAAAAAATTGAACAAAACCAAATTTCTCATTCCAAATTTTTGTCAAAAATGCAACGGGAACAAGCTGGTACATTGCTCCCATTGCAATCATGAGTGCCCAACCTAAAATAAGGAAGTGGGCGGCTGACCAAATAGCAGGAGTTTCAAAACTTCCTTGTACCATCAGCTTTCCATCGACCAAAAGAATAATCTGAGCGAAAATAAGGGCAACTAGGCTGAAAAAAATAAAAGAAAATGGAAGTTTAATATTTGTTTCACTGCTAAGATTTTGCTGTATCATGCTCCCACCTGCTTACCGGAAGATCTCAATCTTGAAACTTCCATCATTTTGCGGTTCTGTTCGATGCTTTAACCCAAGCTCCTCGAGCTGTTCATAAAGGAACATCGGCCGGCGGTCATTAATGATCGTTAAGGTCTCACCTGGTTCTAAATCTTCAAGGGCAGCAAGGGTTCGCATCATTGGCTGCGGCGGTTCCAACCCGCGATTATCCAATATCATTTTGCTTCACTTTCCTTTCTTCGTGAATGTGATCTTCCAATGTTTTTTTTCCAATTCTTCTGCCTCATGTGTAAAACCTTTTGCCTTTAAAACTGCAAATAATGGAACGGGTTTAAACGTGGCATGCAAAATAAACACGTCATTTTCTTCTAATCCTGAAATGGCATCCATAATTTTTTGAAAAGGCTCCAGCTTATTGTTTAAATCTTCGCGAACATCCAGTTCAATTGTTTTTGATTCCATTTAGTCCATCTCCTCTTTTAAGTAAATTAATAAAATAATTCTTGCTTCAGTGCTTCTTGATCGATTAAGTAGAAACCATTTTCATTTTGTGAAATAAATTGTTTCTTTTTCAAATGGTTGATTGTCCTGCTCACTGTTTCACGAGATGTGCCAATCATATTGGCGAGCTCCCGGTTCGTGAACTGCGTTGTTAACTGATACAATTGCCCGGTCTTTTCCCCATTTGATTTGCAAAGCCGAATCAAGAGCAAAATAATTTGTTCATACGTATTATGAAGAATCTGTGCTTCCAGCCTGCCTTGTAAATCGACAATTTTCTCACCCAATACTTTAAACAGCTTAATACACAGTTCAGGATAGGAAATTAAGATCTCTTCAAACTGATCAATTGGTATAACAAGTAAGGTTGCATCTTCGGTAACCTCAGCGTGCGCAGGGAATTTTCCTTGGCGGAAAAAACCGGCATGTGGAAACATTTCTCCGGGTTCAAGCACAGAGACAATCTGTTCTTTTCCGGAAAAATCCGTTTTATAAATCTTGATCTTTCCGGTATGAATAAAAAACACCCGATCAAGCGGATCATCCTGCATAAATACATACATTTTATGCTTATAAAAGCGGACTTGAGCAATTTCGATGATCGGCTCCAATTCTTCGGACGATAACTCTTTAAACAACGGCACCGCCGCGAGCCTTTTTCGGATATCTCTTTGCTCCATTAAGTTCATCACCTTCTCCAATACGAAAAATTTATCCAATAATTTTCTATATATGTTATTTTACCAGTGTTGTGTTTCTAAATAAGTGACCTCCATCATAGAAATGAATTTTTTTTGAAAATCATTCTCATTGATATGAGAAAAGTCACAGTAATGGAATGAAGAGTTTCACTTAATGGTTTTTCCTTGAACGGTACAATATGGAATGTAAAGAAACAGGAAGGGGTGTAGGAATTGGATATTCAACCAGGAATTCCAACAAAAAATGTGGTGAAGACAAATAAAAATGCACTATTAAAATCCATTTTAATTTTTACGATTTTAATTAGCTTCACCGTGCTGCTTGGCGGCGGATATTGGATCTTTAAAGAGCAAGCGCCAAGACCGCTAAAAGTAACAAATGCGAAAGGTGATTTGCTTTTCTCAAAAGAAACCATTATGGGAGGCCAGGCTGTTTTCCAAAAGTATGGTTTAATGGATTACGGAACTGTTCTTGGGCAAGGTTCCTATATGGGGCCTGATTATACTGCCGAAGCGCTCAAGATTTATACGGAGGGAATGCAGGATTACAAGGCAAAAGAAAAGTTCGACAAACCGTTTTCTTCTTTAAATGACGATGAAAAGGCTGTGATTCGCAGCAATGTCATTAAAGAAATGCGTAAAAATCGCTACGATAGCAGCAAAGATACGCTTCAGTTAACAGATGCTCAAGCCTATGGATTCATAAAAGTAAGAGAGTACTATAAAGGTGTATTTACAAAAGGCGATGGCTGGGGATTAAAGGCTGGTCTAATTAAAGAGAAGGATATGCCAAGTCAGAATCGCGCCTATGTTGCCAGCGGTGATCAAATTAAGCAAATCTCCGACTTTTTCTTTTGGACGGCATGGCTTTCAAGTACACTTCGCCAAGGTGATGAAATAACGTACACAAACAACTGGCCATATTATCAGGATGCTGGAAATAACTTATCTTTCTCAGCAATTTGGTGGAGCGGAGCAAGTGTAACGATCCTTATCTTGGCAATTGGAATTATTTTGTTTGTATTCTATAAATATAATCTTGGAATGCAAGAAGCCTATAAAGAAGGGGAATTTCCGCAAATCAATATAAGAAAACTCCCAGTCACGAATTCGCAAATAAAAGCGGGAAAATATTTTGTAATCGTTGCAGCATTATTCTTTGTCCAATCCATGTTTGGCGCATTGCTTGCCCACTATTACATTGAACCGAACAGTTTCTTTGGGATAAAGTGGATTAATGATATTTTGCCGTTTAATATTACAAAAGGTTTTCACTTGCAGTTGGCGATTTTCTGGATTGCCACCGCGTGGCTTGGTATGGGAATTTATGTTGCACCACTTGTTGGCGGTCACGAACCGAAGAAGCAAGGCTTGCTCGTTGATATCTTATTTTGGGCATTAGTTGCCCTTGTCGTTGGTAGTTTGATCGGAGAATGGCTTGGTGCAAAAGGATATTTAGGCAACAACTGGTTCCTGCTTGGAAACCAAGGTTGGGAATACTTAGAACTTGGAAGAATATGGCAATATATTCTTGCGATCGGCATGGGTATTTGGCTGATTATTGTATATCGAGGAATTAAAGCAGGATTAAAAAGAGAGAGCGATAAAGGCGGCTTGATCCATCTATTGTTCTACTCAGCGATTGCGGTTCCGTTTTTCTATATTTTCGCCTTCTTTATTAATCCAAATTCAAGCTTTACAATGGCTGATTACTGGCGTTGGTGGATTATTCACTTATGGGTTGAAGGTATTTTTGAAGTGTTTGCCGTTGTTATCATTGGTTTCTTGATGGTGCAAATGAAACTTGTTACGAAGAAATCAACGATAAAAGCATTGTACTTTCAATTAATTTTATTGCTAGGCAGTGGTGTCATCGGCATTGGCCACCATTATTACTACAACGGATCGGCCGAGGTATGGATCGGTTTGGGAGCGGTATTTTCAGCATTAGAGGTCATACCGTTAACACTGTTAATCCTAGAAGCATATGGCCACTATAAAATGATGCGCGCTGGTGGCATTGATTTTCCTTATAAAGGTACATTCTGGTTTTTAATCTCTGTAGCCATTTGGAACTTAGTTGGTGCTGGGGTACTCGGATTCCTAATCAATCTGCCTGCTGTCAGCTATTTTGAACATGGACAATTTTTAACACCGGCACATGGCCATGCTTCAATGATGGGCGTATATGGCATGTTTGCGATCGCTGTCCTTCTCTATTCGCTTCGCAATATTGTAAAACCCGAGGCGTGGAATGACAAGCTGATTAAATTCAGTTGCATTATGCTGAACGTTGGTCTTGCTGGAATGGTTTTTGTGGCCTTGTTGCCAACAGGATTCTTGCAAATCAAGGAAGCATATTATAATGGGTATGCAGCATCGCGCTCAGCATCGTTTTTACAAAAAGGGATTGTTCAAAACTTATTAACATGGCGTGCTGTTCCGGATACGATTTTCTTAATTGGTGTTGTCGCCTTGCTTGTTTTTGCCGTTAAAGCACTTTTCAATTTACGAAAACCAACGCATAATGAAAATGAAAAACTGCCAGTGATAGATTTGGCTGTTGACGAAGATTAATGGAAAAAATCCGCAAAGCATTAGCTTTGCGGATTTTCCTTTTCTTTACCTTCTTGTTCCAGGCAGTCATAGCAAAGAATTTTTTGTTCATCTGTATGGAC
>JAKACS010000153.1 GCA_021821235.1 Bacillota bacterium | reverse complement strand
AATATGATTTTAGCAGGTGCAATCCCTGCTGGTATTTTAGCTTTAGTCATTGATTTTATTGTTGGCAAGCTAGAACGAAAATTATCTTATACTAGTAAAATAAATTCATCAGCCGCAAAGAAAAAAACAAAGAGCAACACCCGCAAGAAGCTTGTCATTTCACTTGCCACGATTATCGTGATAGTAGCAGGGGTATTTACTTTTTATCCAAGTGCTAAAGCGAAAGATAAAATTGTCATCGGTTCAAAAAACTTTTCTGAGCAGTTGATTTTAGGAAACATGCTAGCCGATCTCATTGAAAACAAAACAGATTTGCAAGTTGAAAGAAAGTTGAATTTAGGTGGTTCACAGGTTACCTTTGGTGCGTTGAAAAAAGGCGACATCGATGTTTATGCTGAATATACCGGCACTGGTCTTGTGAATATTTTGAAGCAGACAGCAATGAACGACCCGCAGAAAGTATATGACATTGTCAAAAAAGAATTTAAAGCTAAATATGGTATTGATCTATTGAAGCCCCTTGGATTTAATAATACCTATGCCTTAGCCGTTCGTCCTGATACGGCTTCACAATACGGTTTAAAAACCATTTCCGATCTGGCAAAAGTCAGCAATCAGTTGACGATTGGACCAACGATCGAATTTCCGAATCGGCCAGATGGGCTTCCAGGTCTAGAAAATGCATACAATTTGAATTTTAAAGCAGTGAAAGCAGTCGACGGGGGCTTGCGATATAAAGCTTTAAACAACGGTAATAGTGATGTCATTGATGCCTTTTCCACTGACGGTCTGCTAGAAGCATTTAAATTAAAGGTACTGGAAGATGACAAACATTTCTTCCCGCCATATTATGCAGTGCCAATCATTAAAGATTCAACCTTAAAGGAACACCCAGAGTTAAAGAAAGTGATCAATTCCTTAGCCGGAAAACTTTCAGATGATAAAATGCGGAAATTAAATTATCAGGTTGACAGTTTAAAGCAATCGCCCGAAAAAGTTGCCCGAGAATTTTTGCAAAAAGAAGGTTTGATTAAATAAGGATAAACAGCCGGTAAAGACTTTACCGGCTGTTTGTTATTCTTGTAGAAACTGTACCACTCGGTCATAGATTTTCTCATCGCCAATAATTAGCAGAATATCCCCTTCCAAGATGAGCGCATACGGCCCCGGCGAGATTACAATTTCTCCCTTTCGCTTCATTCCGACGACCGTACCGCCTGTATTTTGCCAAAATTTCACTTCCGAAATGGTTTTCCCAATCTGATTGCAGCCGGGTAAAATTTCAATTTCAATCGGCGCGAGCGGGTTGGTGTGCCGCAATTTTCCGGAATAATCCATTAATTTTCTCAACGTTTCGGAAAGTTGTTCATCGAGTTTGGATCTTTCTGTCATTAATGTATTAATTTGTTTTTCTAAATCCTTAACACTTGCAATCGTTGAGAATCGATTCATATATTTAAAGGCATTTTCCTTGGACGAAATCACAATTCCGCTTCCCTGTGCTGAATGAACAATCTCCACGTCTTCCAAGATTTTGATTGCTCTGCGAATGGTTTCCGGAGACACTTTGTATTCACTCGCTAACGTCGAGCGGCCGTGAATTTTCTCCCCTACCTTAAAATGGCCATCATAAATCCGGTTCGCAAGGTCGATTGCAATTCGTTCGTATGTTGGTATTTGCGTGCGCTGCATGAAGTTTCACCATCCAGTTGATCTGTTAACATTTTCACTTCTAGTATCTCATTCTCCATTAGGATATTCAAGAAAAGCACAAAAGGCAGCCTTATGTTAGACTGCCAATCAATCTTACGAATGCGGAACTTAATGCTGTTGAAAAATTTAGTTTACTGACAAATGAATGTTGAAGCTTAATTTTGCCCTTTCAAGTATTTATCAACTTCCCGTGCCACTTCCCGGCCTTCGTTGATTGCCCAGACGATGAGGCTTTGACCTCTTCTAGCATCCCCTGCCGCAAAGATTCCTTCTACGCTCGTTTTGAACTCGCCATATGCAGCTTCCACCTTTTGATTCACACTTTTAACACCAAATTGGCTTAAAAGCGGCTGTTCTGTTCCCTCAAAACCGATTGCAATAAAGACAAACTGGGCAGGCCAAACTTTTTCGCTACCTAGAATTTCCTTGAAATCATAACGACCGTCTTCGTCGATCAGCTTCTCCATTTGGACGGTATGAAGCTCTTTCACATTCCCGTTTTCATCTGCAACGATTTTGTGCGTTTGAATGGAATATTGACGCGGATCCTCTCCATATACAGCTTTTGCTTCATTATAAGCGTAATCCATCGTAAAGACGTTCGGATAGGCCGGCCATTTGTTCCCAGCGGTACGTTCTTGCGGCAATTGCGGATGCTTGCCAAACTGTACCACACTGCGGCATTTTTGGCGAAGCGCCGTAGCCACACAATCAGCACCTGTATCCCCGCCTCCGATCACGATAACATCTTTGCCCTCAACATTGATAAACTGGCCATCTTCAAAATTCGAATTGAGCAAACTTTTGGTCGCCTTTGTCAAGTATTCCATCGCAAAGTAAATTCCGTTTGCATCTCGGCCTTCAATCACTAAATCGCGCTGCTGTTGGGCCCCTGTACAAAGGATGACCGCATCGAAGTTTGCTTGCAGTTCTGCGGCTGTAATATCTTTGCCCACTTCTGTACGAGTCACAATGTCGATGCCTTCCTGTTCCAATAGGCGTATCCGGCGTGCAACAACTTCTTTTTCCAGCTTCATATTTGGGATTCCATACATTAGCAAACCGCCGGGACGGTCGGAACGCTCATAAACGGTAACCGTATGACCTGCTTGATTAAGCTGATCGGCCGCAGTCAATCCGGCAGGTCCGGAACCGATAATCGCTACTTTCTTTCCGGTGCGCACTCTGGGAATCCTTGCTGTGATCCAGCCATTTTCAAAGCCTTTATCGATGATCGCTTGTTCAATATTCTTGATTGTGACGGCTGGATCTGAAATCGCCACCGTACATGAACCTTCGCACGGTGCCGGACAAACCCTTCCTGTAAATTCAGGGAAATTATTCGTTTTTAAAAGCCGATCAAGTGCATCCTTCCAACGGTCGCGATAGACGAGATCATTCCATTCCGGAATCAGGTTGTGAAGCGGGCAGCCTGATGTTGCTCCTTGAATCTCCATGCCGATATGACAAAAGTGAGTGGCGCAATCCATGCAGCGCGCCCCTTGAATACGTAACTTGTCATCGGAAAAAGGGAGTGTATACTCTTTCCAGTCGTTTATACGTGTCAGCGGGTGTCTTTCTTTAGCTTTTTCGCGGGTATAGTCGATAAATCCTGTTACTTTCCCCATTTTCCCTCTCCCCTTTCTTAGCGGATTGATGCTACCTGTTGTTTTGTTGAGGAATTAGCTAAGAAGGCACTCATAACAGCATCTTCTTCTGATAAACCTGCTTCTTTTTGCTTCTGGATTAATTGAATCATCCGTTTGTAATCCTTTGGAATCACTTTAACAAATTTCCTTATAGCTTCGTGCCAATTTTCAAGAACCCAGCGCGCTTTGACACTTTCCGTAAAGCAAAAATGGTTTTCGATCAGTGTTTTTAGCTCCTGCTGATCAACAGGATCCGCTACCACTTCAAATTCAATCAACTCTTGGTTGCATAGCCGTTTAAATTCATTTTGATCATCAGCCAAGACGTAGGACACTCCACCAGACATACCGGCCGCAAAATTTTTGCCAACGTCCCCTAAAACGACAACGCGCCCGCCAGTCATATATTCGCAGCCATGGTCACCCACTCCCTCGACAACGACATTCACACCACTGTTTCGAACAGCAAAACGTTCCCCGACGCGGCCGTTGATATAGGCTTCCCCGCTCGTTGCCCCGTAAAATGCGACATTTCCTGCTATCACATTTTCACCAGATGCAAGCTTCGTATGCTCATCTGCTCTGACGATGATTTTTCCACCCGACAAACCTTTTCCAACATAATCATTCACGTCACCAGTCAGCTCAAGCGTCATTCCCTTTGGGACAAATGCCCCAAAACTTTGTCCGGCAGAACCTGTAAACCTTAATGTAATCGTATCTTCCGGCAAGCCATTTTCACCGTATCGTTTTGAAATTTCACTTCCGACAATCGTCCCTACTACACGATTAACATTTGTGATTGGGAAACGAATATCGACAAGTGTCCCCTGCTCCAATGCCGACTGAACTGCAGGCAAAATTTTTTGAACATCGAGCGTTTCGTCAATTCGATGGTTTTGCGGATGTTTGAAGGTTCTGATGCCTTCAGGTAGATGAAGCAATGCCTTTACGTCTAAATGCTTGGCCTTCCAGTGTGCTTTTGCCCGTTTACTCACCGTTAAAACATCTGTGCGGCCGACCATTTCTTCAATTGTTCGAAAACCAAGCCCAGCCATGATTTCCCGCACTTCCTGGGCAACAAAGCGCATAAAGTTCACAACATAATCAGCTTCCCCCGTAAACTTTTTCCTCAGTTCAGGGTTTTGCGTAGCGATGCCGACCGGACAAGTATCCAAATGGCAGACTCGCATCATCACACAGCCAAGAACAACAAGCGGTTCGGTTGCAAATCCAAATTCTTCCGCGCCAAGCAAGGCTGCCATAACCACATCGCGGCCTGTCATTAATTTCCCGTCTGTTTCCAGCCTCACCTGGTCGCGCAGACCATTTAGCATCAGCGTTTGGTGCGCCTCCGCCAACCCGAGTTCCCACGGCAATCCAGCATGCTGAATGCTCGTTTTCGGTGATGCTCCTGTACCGCCATCGTACCCGCTGATGACAATCACATCGGCTGCCGCTTTGGCAACCCCGGCAGCAATCGTGCCAACGCCGCCTTTGGAAACAAGTTTCACACTGATGCGGGCGTCGCGATTGGCATTTTTCAAATCATGGATCAGCTGGGCCAAATCCTCAATCGAGTATATATCATGGTGCGGCGGTGGTGAAATTAAGCTGACGCCCGGCGTTGCTCCGCGCACATCGGCAACCCATGGATACACCTTTTTTCCCATCAATTGTCCGCCTTCACCCGGCTTTGCACCTTGTGCCATTTTAATTTGCAGCTCATTGGCATTGACAAGGTAATGGCTTTTTACGCCAAAACGGCCAGAGGCAATTTGCTTAATTGCGCTTCCTCTGTTGTCACCATGTTCATCGGGAACAAATCGACTTGGATCTTCGCCGCCTTCTCCACTATTGCTTTTTCCACCTAAACGGTTCATGGCAATTGCCAATGTTTCATGTGCTTCCTTACTGATCGAACCAAACGACATTGCCCCTGTTTTAAAACGGCGGACGATGGAATCTACAGCTTCTACTTCAGCGATTGGTACAGGCTGACGTGTATCATTAAAGGAGAATAAATTTCGCAAAAAGCCAAGTCTTTCTTCATTTGCAAGCTGCGAATAGTTTTTAAAAAGCGGATAATCGTCATTGCGGCAAGCCCATTGAAGCGTATGGATCGTGCCCGGGTTGAATGCGTGGTGTTCACCATCGTGCCGCCATTGAAAGTTGCTGCCTGATTCCAATGTGTTGTCGTTCGACTGGCTGTATGCCGCCGCATGCCTTAGGTGCACTTCTTCGGCAATCGTGTCTAATCCGATTCCGTCAAGCTGGGAAACTGTTCCAGTGAAGTAACGGTCGATTACCTCTGTGCTAATGCCAACTGCTTCAAAAATTTGTGCACCACGATAGCTTTGTACAGTCGAGATACCCATTTTTGCCATGACCTTTACGACGCCTTCAGTCATTGCATTCAGATACTTTCTAACCGCTTCTTGGTACGAAAATGGCAATGTGCCTTCTGCAACGGCCTGTTGATAAATGGCAAACGTAAGATATGGATTGATAGCACAGCAAATTGTGAACGGCATAGTCAATCCACTGTTGATAAATGGCAAACGTAAGATATGGATTGATGGCATCGACTCCATATCCGAGCAGAACGGCAAAATGATGCACTTCCCTCACTTCTGCTGATTCAACAATAATGCTTGCCTTCGTTCTTTGTCCTTGACGAATCAGGTGCTGATGAAGAGCGCTCGCTGCCAACACGGCAGGAATGGCCGCTTCTTTTTCGGTCATCTTGCGGTCAGAAAGAATAATTAAGCTAGCACCTGCTGCAATGGCTTCATCTGCATGATTGCAAAGTTCGTTTAGGCTGTTTTCCAAATTTTCGGTGAACAAGCTGTCAATCACTTTGCTTTTAAATGATGCGCTGTTCTTTAAGACTTCAAGCTGGCTGTTCGTTAGGATCGGCGTTTTCAGCTGAATACGACGGCAATTTTCCACTGATGGATGAAGCAAATTCCCTTCTGCACCCAAATAGGAAACCGTCGAAGTGACGATCGCTTCTCGAATTGAGTCAATCGGCGGATTGGTGACTTGGGCAAATAATTGCTTAAAGTAGTTAAACAACGATTGCGGCCGGTCAGACAGCACGGCAAGCGGCATATCATTCCCCATCGCTCCAAGTGGATCCTTGCCTTCTTTTGCAACCGGAAGGATATATTTTTGGATATCTTCATACGTATAGGCAAACGCTTTTTGACGAACAAGCAGATCAGCTGGAATTTCTCCGTCAGCCTCAGTGTTTTCTTCCAGACGGACAAGCTGTTCATCAAGCCATTCCTGATATGGTTGTTCTTGAGCCAACTCGGATTTAATCTCCTCGTCAGAAATAATTCGCCCTTGTTCTAGGTCAATCAAAAGCATTTTCCCCGGTCGCAGGCGTTCCTTATATAAGACTTTTTCTGGATCAACCTCAACAACGCCAACCTCTGATGAAAAAATGATATAATCATCTTCCGTGACATAATAACGAGCCGGGCGAAGCCCATTTCGATCCAAGATTGCGCCAATTTGTTTCCCATCCGTAAACGAAATGGCCGATGGTCCATCCCAAGGTTCCATCAAGGTACTGTGATACTCGTAAAAAGCTCTTTTTTCATCGCTGATATACGGGTTATCCGACCACGGCTCCGGAACGAGCATCATTGCGGCATGGGCCGGTTTCCGTCCGGCTAACACCAAGAATTCAAGCGCATTGTCCAAAATGGACGAATCACTTCCATCTGTATCAAGGATTGGCAGTAATTTTTCCAAATCTGTTTCAAATACCTGTGATACAAATTGCTTTTCCCGTGCTTTCATCCATTTACTATTGCC
>JAKACS010000152.1 GCA_021821235.1 Bacillota bacterium | reverse complement strand
GGTTTGGCAGATAATATGTTGACAACAGCTATTTTGGCAACTAATGCCCCTGTATGGATTGCACCGGCGATGAATGTGCATATGTACGATCATCCCGCCGTGAAGAAGAATCTTGGAGTTTTAGTTGAGTATGGCTACCGCTTTATTGAACCAAGCGAAGGGTTTCTTGCTTGTGGCTATGTAGGCAAAGGCCGCCTTGAGGAACCGGAAAAAATCGCAGCTTTGGTCGAGCAATTTTTTCAAAAAAACACAAGACCGCTGTTTGGAAAAAAAATTGTGATCACTGCCGGTCCGACAAGAGAAAAAATTGACCCTGTCCGGTTTATTTCCAATCATTCTTCCGGTAAAATGGGCTATGCGGTCGCCGAAGCGGCGCGGGACGCAGGCGCAGAGGTTGTGTTGGTATCGGGTCCCGTTCAGCTTCAGCCGCCTTCAGGGATTCAACTGGTTAAGGTTGAATCCGCAGAGGAGATGTATCAGGCAGTGTTCTCAGTTTTTGCGTCAGCTGATGCGGTGATTAAGACTGCAGCGGTTGCCGATTACCGGCCGAAGTTTGCCGCTGACAATAAATTAAAAAAACAGCCCGGTGAACGAGCGATCGAACTGGAGCGAACTAAAGATATCCTCTTTGAACTGGGGCAGCGAAAAGACGGGCAGCTTTTAATCGGCTTTGCAGCTGAGACAGAGGATGTGGCCGAGTATGCCAAGAAGAAATTGCAAACGAAAAATGCGGACATGATCGTGGCTAATAATGTAAAAACTGCTGGAGCCGGCTTTGGGACTGATACGAATATTGTGACTTTTTATAAACGAAATGGGACGGAAATCAACTTGCCCCTTATGACGAAGCGTCAAGTGGCTGAGAAGTTAATTGAGGAATTGGCTCTGCTTTTAAAGGAAAAAGCACAATGAAAGTTGCCAGTGTAATCGTTGATGTTCCAGCAAAACAAACGGATAAGCCGTTTGATTATCTTGTTCCAGCTAAATGGGAAGAGATCATTCAACCTGGAATCAGGGTGATTGTCCCCTTTGGACCGAGAAAGCTCCAAGGATTTGTTGTGGAAATAAAGGCAGAATCAGAGCATCAAAAACTCAGAGAAATTGCTGAACCGATGGATTTGCTTCCAGTTTTGAACCAAGAGTTATTAAATCTTGGAAATTGGTTGTCCGAACATACGCTCAGCTTTCAAATTTTAACATTTCAGGCGATGTTGCCGGCTGCGTTAAAAGCAAAATATGAAAAAATCATCAGAATGGCCGAAGGAGTTTCCGCAGAAATGTTAGCAGATTCGCTGCCATCATTTTTTCAAAAAAACGGCAGAATGACATGGGAGGATGCTTTAAAATCGGGACTTGCTGCCAAGCTGCAATTAGAAGTGGCAAAAGGCCGGCTGGAAGTTATTTACCAAGTCAAAGACCGAGTGAAAAAGAAACGGCAAAAATATATCTATCCCCTTATCCAAAAGAGCCAATTGAAAGCGATGTTTGAACAAATTCCTGCAAGGGCAGATAAACAGCGGCAGCTGCTAAACTTTTTTATTGCAAATCCACAGCCGATTGAGCCAAAAACGTTGTATGCCCTTGCTGGGGTTTCCTCTTCAACCGTCAGTGCGCTGATCGAAAAAAATATTCTTGGAGAGGATGAACGGGAGGTTTACCGCGATCCATTTGCCGATCGAAAATTTACACGAACAAGCCCGCTTCCGTTAACTCCTGCTCAAAAAAAAGCAATTGCACCGATTTTGGCCTCGATAGAAAACCTGAGGCATGAAGTGTTTTTATTGTACGGTGTCACGGGAAGCGGCAAGACAGAGGTTTATTTGCAATCGATTCAGGCGGTGATTGAAAACGGTAAGGAAGCAATTGTGCTCGTACCCGAAATCGCGCTCACGCCGCAAATGGTCACCCGATTCAAAGGCCGGTTTGGCGATCAAGTGGCTGTGCTGCACAGTGGATTGTCTGCTGGAGAAAAATACGACGAATGGCGGAAAATTCAGCGAAAAGAAGTAAAAGTAGCCGTAGGAGCGCGATCTGCCATCTTTGCTCCATTTGAAAATCTTGGCATCATTATCATCGATGAAGAGCATGAAACAAGCTATAAACAAGAAGAAATGCCGCGCTATCATGCTAAGGATGTTGCAGTTAAACGCGGAGAAACATACAATTGTCCGGTTGTTTTGGGAAGTGCAACCCCCGCTCTCGAATCGTTTGCCCGCGCCCAAAAAGGGGTCTATCATTTGCTGCCGCTGCCAAACCGGATGAATAATCAAGAGCTTCCACCTGTTCAAATTGTTGATATGCGCGAAGAGTTGCGCGCCGAAAACCGTTCGATTTTTTCAAATGTGCTGATGGAAAAGTTAAAAGAGCGACTTGAAAGAAAAGAGCAAACAGTTCTATTTTTAAATAAGCGCGGCCATTCATCGTTTGTGATGTGCAGGGATTGCGGCTATGTTGTCAATTGTCCAAACTGTGATATTTCGTTAACATATCATAGTAAAAGCGAACAAATGAAATGCCATTACTGCGGTTTTGAAGGTTGGGTACCTGCCCATTGCCCGGAATGCGGCAGCGAGCATATTCGCTATTTTGGCACTGGGACACAAAAGATAGAGGTGGAACTAGGCAAAGTTCTGCCAGAGGCACGGGTAATTCGCATGGACGTCGACACAACTGGGCGAAAAGGGGCACATGAGCGGCTGCTTACCGAGTTCCAGCAAGGAAATGCAGATATCTTGCTTGGAACACAAATGATTGCCAAAGGTCTTGATTTTCCAAATATAACCCTTGTCGGTGTCCTTTCCGCCGATACGATGCTCCACTTGCCCGATTTCCGCTCATCTGAAAAAACGTTCCAGCTATTGACCCAAGTCAGTGGTAGAGCTGGAAGGCATGAGCTGCCTGGAGAAGTGATTATCCAAACTTACACGCCAGAGCATTACAGTGTGCAACTGGCTGGGAAACAAGACTATGATCAATTCTATCAGCAGGAAATGCAAGTACGCAAAATTCATAAATACCCGCCATTTTATTATATTACCTTGATTACGGTCAGCCATGAGCAATTGATGACAGCTGTTTCAGTTACCGAAAAAATAACGAATTTCATCCGCTCAAGGCTATCAGATCAAACCATTATTCTTGGACCGGTCGCATCGACAATTCCGCGGATCAATAATAGATATCGCTATCAATGTTTGATAAAATACAAACGGGAGCCAGAACTGCCAAAAACGTTAAAGCAGGTACTGGATGTCTATCAAAAAAATCCGCTTCACGGATTGCAAGTTTCCGTTGATGTCAATCCGTTTATTTTAATGTAGCAACGAATAGAAAAATAAAGTTGCTTATTGTTTGTTAAGAAACGAACTATTTTTGGCGACAATAAAACCAATTATACATCATTGCCATTTGGCAAAAGAGCATACTGGAGGAAAATTTTTTGGCGATACGGAAAGTTGTTACTTACCCTGCTGAAATTTTGGAGCAGCAGTGCAGGGAAGTAATGAAGTTTGATCGAAAACTTGGAAAATTATTAGATGATATGTACGAAACGATGATTCAACACGATGGCGTCGGTCTCGCTGCTCCGCAAATCGGCTTGGATCTTCAAATTGCAATTGTCGATATTGATGATGAATCTGGAACGACCGAAATGATCAATCCCCGAATCCTTGAAACTTCTGGGAGTCAAACCGGACCGGAAGGCTGCTTAAGTTTTCCGGGTATATATGGAGAAGTAACAAGGCCGAATCATGTAAAAATTGAAGCTTTTGACCGTCGCGGTCGGAAATACCAGTTGGAAGCGGAAGGATTCCTTGCAAGGGCAGTCCAACATGAAATCGATCATTTGAATGGGATTCTATTTACAACATATGTAACAAGATATTTAACGGAAGAAGAGCTGGAAGGGCAGGACGACTAAATGACAAAAATCGTTTTTATGGGCACACCGGATTTTTCTGTCCCTGTATTAAGGCAATTAATTCAAGACGGCTATGAAGTCATTGCCGTAGTAACCCAGCCGGATCGCCCGGTCGGTAGAAAAAAAACGTTGACGCCACCGCCAGTGAAAAGGGAAGCCATTATCCAGGGAATCCCAGTCTATCAGCCGGAGAAAATTCGTGAGCCTAAAGAACTTGAAAAGATCTTGGCGTTAAACCCAGATTTAATCGTAACGGCAGCCTTTGGGCAGATCTTGCCGCAAGCACTCCTTGAGGCACCAAAGTACGGTTGCATAAATGTTCACGCCTCCCTGCTTCCTGAATTGCGCGGCGGTGCGCCGATTCATTATGCCTTGATTCAAGGTAAAGAAAAAACGGGTATAACAATCATGTATATGGCAGAAAAGCTCGATGCCGGCGATATTTTAACTCAAGTCGAGGTTCCGATTGCTGAGGAAGACAATGTTGGCAGTTTGCATAATAAATTAAGTGCTGCAGGAGCGAAATTGCTTTCAGAAACGCTGCCGAAGCTGCTTACGGGGCAAATTGAACCATCATTACAAGACGATGCAAAAGCGACCTTTGCGGCCAATATAAAACGGGAACAGGAGCGGATCGATTGGAGCAAAACCGGTGAGGAAATTTTTAATCAAGTTCGCGGTTTGAATCCATGGCCTGTTGCCTTCACGACTTTAAATGGTCAAGTAATCAAAATTTGGCGTGTTGAAAAAGTAGCAAACGCGAAAACAGCTGTACCGGGAACGATTACAAAAATTGAAAGTGATGGCATTGTTGTGGTAACAGGCAATGACACCGCCATTAAAATCAAAGAACTTCAGCCATCCGGGAAAAAGAAAATGACAGCTGAGGAATTTTTAAGAGGCACTGGCTCGAAGCTTGCACTTGGAATGATAGTTGGAGATCAACATGCGTAAACAAACCAAAAATGTCCGGGAAACAGCGCTGGAATTACTTGAGGCAATTGAAAAAAATCAATCATACAGCAACTTGCTTCTTCATCACGCGATTGAAAACAACCGTTTGCCGGAAAAAGATATTGGCCTTTTGACAGAATTAACCTATGGAACCTTACAGCGGAAAATGACATTGGACTATTATTTGCAACCATTTTTAAAGAAGGGGAAGAAAGTTGAGAATTGGGTTCTTCAATTGCTAAGGCTTACCGTCTACCAAATGGTTTATCTTGATAAAATTCCGGATCGCGCCGCCATTTTCGAAGCGGTGGAAATCGCCAAAAAGCGCGGCCACAAAGGGATTGCCGGGATGGTGAACGGCGTGTTGAGGAGCATTCAGCGGGAAGGGCTTCCCTCCATTGAAGGAATCGCTGATCCAATTGTCCGCCTTTCAATTGAGACAAGCCATCCCGAGTGGCTGATTCGCAGATGGACAGATCAATTTGGCCTTGAAAAGACGAAAGAAATGGCGGAAATCAATTTAACCGCAGCAACGCAAACAGCAAGGGTCAACACGGCGAAAACAACGAGGCAAGAGTGCCTTGACCGCTTGGAAGCTGAAGGCTTTATTGTCGAAAAAAGCCCAGTCATCCCTGTCGCCATTCGCTCCCTGAAAGGGAATCTCGCTGCATCGGCAGTTTTTAAAGAAGGATTGATTACCATTCAAGATGAAAGTTCGATGCTTGTTGCCTATGCTCTCGGTGCAGAGGCAAATGAAACGATTCTGGATGCATGTGCAGCTCCCGGGGGGAAAAGCACCCATATTGCAGAAAAAATGCAAAACAAAGGAAAAGTCATTTCCCTTGATCTTCACGCGCACAAAGTAAAACTGATTCGCGACAATGCTGAAAGGCTCGGATTAAATACTATTCACCCGATGACGCTAAACAGCCTGCAGGCACCGGAGCATTTTGAACGGGAATCATTTGACCGCATCTTGTTGGATGCTCCATGTTCTGGTCTTGGCGTCATGCGAAGAAAGCCGGATATCAAGTATGCAAAACAAGAGCAAGATCTGTTCCAATTAAGCGCGATTCAAAAAAAACTTTTGGCCGCGGTTGCGCCATTGCTGAAAAAAGGGGGCGTCCTCGTTTACAGCACTTGCACGGTTGATAAACAGGAAAACGAAACGGTTGTCTCCGCTTTTTTAAAGGAAAACATTGAATTTGCAGGTGATTTGCAGTTTAAAAAACGGATGCCAGCGCCTATTCAACCGCTGATTCATGGCTTTGATTTGCAAATATTCCCTCAGGATTTCAGTTCAGACGGGTTTTATATCGCATTTTTACGAAAGAAGGTGTAATGATAGTTGGAACCAATACAGACAACTGAGACGAAAACAGAAAAAGAGCTAAAAAAACGGTCGATTTACTCCATTAAAGCCGAAGAATTAAAAGAGTGGCTTAGCGAAAATGATGAAAAGCCGTTTCGTGCCGATCAATTATATGATTGGCTATATAAAAAAAGAGTTTCCTCCTTTGATGAAATGAGCAATTTATCAAAGAATCTCCGAGAACTGCTTAATCGTGATTTTGAAATCACAACCTTAAAAACGATCATTAAACAGCAATCAGCTGATGGTACGATCAAATTTTTGTTTGAACTGCATGACGGTTATTCGATTGAAACGGTTTTAATGCGCCACAATTACGGCAATTCTGTATGTGTAACAACCCAAGTCGGCTGCCGAATCGGCTGTACATTTTGCGCATCAACACTCGGCGGTTTAAAGCGACATCTTGAAGCGGGTGAAATTGTTGCTCAAGTCGTAAACGTCCAGCAGGCCTTGGATGAAACCGATGAGCGCGTAAGCTCAGTGGTGATTATGGGAATCGGTGAACCATTTGATAATTATGACAACATGCTTGCCTTTTTGAAAATTATCAACGATGAGCAGGGCTTAAATATCGGTGCGCGCCATATTACGGTATCGACAAGCGGGATAATCCCGAAAATTTATCAGTTTGCCGATGAGAATATGCAAATCAATTTTGCGATTTCCCTTCATGCGCCAAACACGGAACTACGCTCAAGATTAATGCCGATCAACAAAGCGTATAAACTTGATGACTTAATGAAAGCAGTGCGGTATTATATCGATAAGACCGGACGAAGAATCAGTTTTGAATACGGGCTGTTTGGCGGTGTGAACGACCAGATTGAACATGCCGAGGAACTATCCCGTTTATTGAAGGGAATCAAATGTCATGTGAATCTGATCCCTGTCAACTACGTTCCTGAACGGAATTACGTAAGAACGCCAAGAAATCAAATATTTGCATTTGAAAAAGCA
>JAKACS010000151.1 GCA_021821235.1 Bacillota bacterium | reverse complement strand
GAAGCCTTTGCCGGTTTTTACGATTATCTTGAAGTGATGCCGAAGCCTGTATACGCGCCGTTGATTGAAATGGAATTGATTCGTGATGAAAAGGCGTTGGAAGAAATCATCGGCAATATTGTGAAACTCGGTGATAAACTGGGTATCCCTGTTGTCGCTACCGGCAATGTTCACTATTTAAATGAAACGGATAAAGTCTACCGAAAAATCCTTGTTCATTCACAAGGAGGAGCGAATCCGCTAAACCGCCACCAACTCCCAGATGTTCATTTCCGGACAACGAATGAAATGCTTGCAGAATTTCAGTTTTTAGGTGCTGAAAAAGCAAAGGAAATCGTTGTGACAAATACGAATAAAATTGCAGATATGATTGATTTTATCAAGCCGATTAAAGATGATTTGTACACGCCAAGAATTGAAGGCGCTGAAGATGAAATGCGGCAAATGAGCTATGCAATGGCTCATAAAATCTATGGTGACCCGCTCCCGGAAATTGTTGAAGCCCGGCTTGAAAAGGAATTAAAGAGTATTATCGGTCACGGATTTGCGGTAATCTACTTAATTGCTCATAAATTGGTGAAGAAATCTCTTGATGACGGCTATCTCGTCGGTTCGAGGGGATCGGTTGGTTCCTCGCTTGTTGCGACGATGACCGAAATAACGGAGGTAAATCCGCTTCCGCCGCATTATGTTTGCCCGGCTTGCAAACATTCCGAATTCTTTAATGATGGTACTGTCGGATCCGGCTTTGACCTTCCAAACAAAAATTGCCCAGTCTGCGGTGAAAAATACCGTAAAGACGGCCACGATATTCCGTTTGAAACCTTCCTTGGCTTCAAGGGAGACAAGGTACCTGATATTGATTTGAGTGCGTCACGTTGCTAATTGAAAAGATTAGCCACTAGTGTTTTATACCTAGTAGAACTGCTATTTCGAAGTGTGGAATGATGGAGTAACGCCCTGAAACACACTCACTGAAGCTGCGGCAGGCATAAGGAGTATTGCAAAAACAAATTTTGTCTGAAGCCCGCTAAAGTAGGCTGAAGTCCACCCTAACGTTTGAGGCGAGGAAAAGGAGCTACAAAGCTTCTGTGGATGATAGGTCTGGTGTCTATAAAATCTATATGGTTAGAATCAGTAGAATGACTGGGACGAACCCTCGATTGACTTCTCGTGAATGTCACATATCAGAAATGGTATGGGTTCCAATTAGGAATTTTGAGTGTGGATGAGTAAGCGTTTGGTTATGAAAATCCATACTGTGTTACAGGCACAGTCGAGCTCAACGGGATTTAGGGGGAACCTAAGTAGATTATGTACAGATAGAAATAGTGGAACGTGAGAAGCTCCCGACACATCAGAAGGTTGCACTTCGCTTAAGGTGTTTCTATGGAAAAGCATTCGCTATAACATAGATTAACGGGAGTGGCAGTGATGCCATAGTACCTTTGAGAAAATGCCAATGACGACTGAATAACCAATAAGTCCGAGGATAAAACATTTTTGAGGGAAGGGCATTAGTCGTGACGTCGAAAACAAAACCTACAAATAGTCAGATTCTCGTAAGATTTTAAGAAACGAAAACTTTCGCTAGGAAGTGATTAGTTGGCTGACTTAATGATACAAAAGTTAAGAAATAACGAATACTTTGGTATGCAAAGTCAGTTGGATGCACTATATGCAGATAGTAACAATGGTAGATACTTTAAAAACCTTTATGAGCAAATCATATCGGAAGAAAACATTAGATTAGCTTATCGTAATCTGAAGAGTAATACTGGGAGCAAAACAAAAGGCACAAATGGACATACCATAAAACATCTACAAAAGATGGACACGGATAAGCTTGTTGCATTGACAAGAAAAAGACTCGAAGACTACGAACCACATTCAGTGAAACGAGTGCTAATTCCAAAACCTAATGGCGATTTGAGACCACTCGGAATTCCAACAATAGAGGACAGGTTAGTTCAGCAAATGTTCTTGCAAATTCTTGAACCTATTATGGAAGGAAAGTTTAACTCAAATAGCTTCGGTTTTAGACCCAAAAGAAGTACTCACGACGCGTTAGCTAGGTGTTATCACTTAGTTAATCATAGCTTCAATCACTATGTGGTAGACATAGATATAAAAGGATTTTTTGATAACGTCAATCACAGCAAGCTAATCAAACAACTTTGGACAATTGGAATACGGGATAAAAAAGTATTATCGATAATTAAGAAAATGCTAAAAGCCGAAATAAAAGGGTATGGAGTACCAGAGAAAGGAACACCTCAGGGTGGAATATTATCTCCCCTACTAGCGAATGTGGTATTAAACGAGCTAGATTGGTGGATATCTAATCAATGGGAAACAAAACCGACTAAAATACCTTATAAATTAAAAAGAAACAAAACAGATGCTCTTAAAAAGACAAAGCTAAAACCAATGTACCTTGTTAGATATGCTGATGACTTTAAAATCTTTACGAACTCATTTAACAATGCTAAGAAAATCAAAATAGCTGTTGAAAAATGGCTACAAGAAAGACTTGGCTTGGAGATTAGTAAAGAAAAAAGTAAAATCACTAATCTGCGTAAAAATGGTACAGATTTCTTAGGAATTAGGTTTCGAGCAGTCAATAAGGGAACTGCAAAAACTGGATATATAGTGAACTCAAAAATGAGTCCTAAATCTAAAAATAAGGTCGAAGAGGTTATTAGGCACAAATTAGTTAAGATAAGAAAAAGTCCCACACCAGAAAAGATTATGATGTACAATGCCAACATTCTTGGAATGCAAAACTATTACAAAATAGCCACTAGAGTATCCCAAGATTTTAACCATATAAGGCACAGAGTACACAAAAACATCAAATCACTTACGAATAGAAATATCTTCAATCTAACAATTGAAAAGAACAAAGTGATTGAGAAATTCTACACTGGTTACCGATGTCCTAGATTTAAGAGTAACGGCATATTAGTATATCCGCTGGAAGCAATTAAACACGATATACGAGGTCAAAGAAAACCTGAGTTTTCAATCTACAATGCAAACGACCGAAAAGCCATACAAAAAGAAATCAAAAACGTGTCCATTACTGAATTAGAATTGTTTAGAAAAGGTATCTATAAGTCCAAGAGTGTGAAATACGAAGATAACCGTCTAAGTAAATATGTTGCCCAGAAAGGTTGCTGTGGAATAACGGGTGAAAGACTAACTCCGTTTAATGCAATATGTCACCACAAAAAACCAACTTCTCTAAATGGAACAGATGATTACGATAATCTAATAATCATAAAAAAGGACTACCATATGTTAATTCATAATATAAATCCAACAAAAAATCCAAAGTATAAAGCAATAATTGAGAGTTTTGATTTAAAAGCAATTAAAAGATTAAATGGGCTAAGAACGGAAGTAGGAAATCCAAAACTTAGCTGAGTAACTTCGACATAGTAACGATGGAACGCCGTATGACACTGAAAGGGTCACGTACGGTGTGAGATGGGGGAAAAGCTGGAGATTATATCAAATGCTTACCTATCATCATATTTTTCCGGGGAATATCAGCCAAGGGCGCATAACTATACGAAGGTATTGTTTGGTGAGGAGTATGTTTACCGCGCCGGAACGATTGGCACTGTTGCCGACAAGACTGCTTTTGGGTATGTAAAAGCTTACCAGCAGGATCACAATCTGCATTTGCGAGGAGCAGAAATTGACCGCCTTGCCTCCGGCTGTACGGGGGTAAAAAGAACGACTGGACAGCATCCAGGAGGAATTATTGTTGTCCCGGATTATATGGATATTTATGATTTTTCACCGATTCAATATCCAGCCGATGATCGAAACTCGGAATGGCGGACAACGCATTTTGACTTCCATTCGATCCATGACAACGTCTTAAAGCTTGATATTCTCGGACACGATGATCCAACCGTGATCCGGATGCTGCAGGATTTGAGCGGGATTGACCCAAAAACCATTCCGACCGATGACCCGGAAGTGATGAAAATTTTTAGTGGAACAGAATCGCTTGGGGTCACCGAAGAGCAAATTATGTGTAAAACGGGTACACTTGGAATTCCGGAATTTGGAACACGGTTTGTCCGGCAAATGCTGGAGGACACAAGGCCGACAACTTTCTCGGAATTGGTTCAGATTTCAGGTCTTTCGCACGGTACTGACGTTTGGCTTGGCAATGCTCAGGAACTCATTCAAAACCAAATTTGTACGCTAAGTGAAGTGATCGGCTGCCGTGACGATATTATGGTTTATTTGATTTATCAGGGACTTGAACCCTCATTTGCTTTTAAAATCATGGAATCAGTCCGTAAAGGAAAAGGCCTAACAGAAGAAATGGAAGTCGAAATGCGCAAAAACGAAGTACCAGAATGGTACATCGATTCCTGCAAAAAAATAAAATATATGTTTCCTAAGGCGCACGCAGCTGCGTATGTGCTGATGGCTGTTCGGATTGCGTATTTTAAGGTGCATCACCCATTGCTTTATTATGCGGCTTATTTCACGGTTCGCGCTGAGGATTTTGATGTTGAAGCAATGGCGAACGGTTCTGCAGCCATTCGAGCTAAAATTGAAGAAATTAATGCAAAGGGCTTGGACGCCTCTAACAAGGAAAAGAGTTTATTAACTGTTCTGGAACTTGCACTCGAAATGACGGAGCGAGGCTATTCCTTCCAAAAAATCAATTTATATAAATCGGCTTCATCCGAATTTATTATTGATGGGAACACCTTAATACCGCCGTTTAATGCCATTCCAGGGCTTGGAACCAACGCCGCAATTAATATTGTTAATGCCCGTAAAGATGGAGAGTTTTTATCAAAAGAAGATTTGCAGCAGCGAGGGAAAGTATCCAAAACGATAATCGAATATTTAGATAAACAAGGCTGTTTGGCAGACTTACCGGAACAAAACCAGCTCTCACTCTTCTAGTTCGACCAGTTCCAGGCCGCATTTCATTTGCATCTATATTATGGTTATGGTATAGTTTTATTGGAAATACTAAGAAATACTCTCGTATTCAAGAGTGGGGAAACCCACTCTTTCGTATTGTGTGCACTTATTTCTAAAAAACGTCCTATGTTAACACGTATAAATTCGTGAAAAGGAGGTTATGGAGCATGAGCAAAGTAACGGAAATCGTCGAAGAACTGACGAAACCGATTGTCACTGAACTTGATCTTGAATTGGTGGAAGTCGAGTACGTAAAAGAAGGCAAGAACTGGTTTCTTCGCGTTTATATCGATAAAGATACCGGTGTTGACATTGAAGAGTGCGGTGTAGTTAGCGAAAAACTCAGTGAAAAATTGGATGAGCTCGACCCGATTCCGCACAACTATTTTCTTGAAGTGTCCTCCCCAGGGGCTGAGCGGCCGTTGAAAAAGGCGAACGACTTTGAAAAGGCCATAGGCAAGCAAATCCTTGTGAAAACATACGAACCGATCGATGGTGAAAAAGGGTTTGAAGGCAAATTGCTAACATTTGACGGAGTTACGGTATCGATTGAAGTAAAGATCAAAACAAGAAAGAAAATAGTTGAAATTCCTTATGAGAAAGTTGCCAGCGCCCGGTTGGCAATCAGCTTTTCCTAAAAGAATGCACATATCATTGTTAGCTGTCTGTTAATTAAAGCTGAAATCAACAGAAACTTCAGTCATACCTGAAAAATTGAATAAGAAATGAAGGGGGATACAATCCATGAGCAGCGAATTATTAGATGCTCTTACATTGCTGGAAAAAGAAAAAGGTATTTCCAGAGATGTTTTAATTGAAGCAATTGAAGCAGCACTTGTGTCGGCATACCGCCGTAATTTTAATCAAGCACAAAATGTGCGAATTGATCTTAATCTGCAAACAGGCTCGATGCGTGTTTTTGCCAGAAAAGAAGTTGTCGATCAAGTTTTTGATCCGCGATTGGAAATTTCTCTAGAGGAAGCAAGAAATATTAATCCGAATTATCAAGTAGAAGATGTTGTTGAACTTGAAGTCACGCCAAAGAATTTTGGCCGAATTGCGGCTCAAACTGCTAAACAGGTGGTCACCCAGCGTGTTAGAGAAGCAGAAAGAGGGATTATTTATTCCGAATTTATTGACCGTGAAGAAGATATCATGACAGGAATCGTTCAGCGAATTGATTCGAAGTTTATATATGTCAGTTTAGGGAAAATTGAGGCAATCCTCCCGGTCAATGAGCAAATGCCGAACGAACGCTATCAGCCGCACGATCGCATTAAGGTTTTTATAACAAAAGTTGAAAAAACAACAAAAGGGCCGCAAATTTTTGTGTCAAGAACACATCCTGGACTGTTAAAACGCTTGTTTGAGATTGAAGTTCCTGAAATATATGATGGCACTGTAGAAATTAAATCGGTGGCACGCGAAGCTGGCGACCGTTCAAAGATTTCCGTTCATTCCGATAATGCGGAAGTGGATCCTGTCGGCTCATGTGTAGGCCCGAAAGGTTCAAGGGTTCAGGCAATTGTCAATGAACTAAAAGGGGAAAAAATCGATATCGTAAAATGGTCCGATGATCCAGTCGTATTTGTAGCTAACTCACTTAGCCCATCGAAAGTATTGGATGTTAATGTGAATGAAGCTGAAAAAGCTACAACGGTGATCGTTCCTGACTACCAGCTGTCGCTGGCAATTGGAAAACGCGGTCAAAATGCCCGGCTTGCTGCGAAATTAACTGGTTGGAAAATCGACGTTAGATCGGAATCAGAAGCACGCGAATTAGGAATCTATCCAAGAGAAGAGACCATTAAACTCTTTGAAGACGATACCGATTTTGGCTTTGATGATACAGAAGATGAAGTGGAATAACAGTAAGGGGGAATGATCGTGAACACTCGCAGAAAAGTTCCAATGCGCAAATGTGTGGCAACCGGTGAAATGAAACCGAAAAAAGAACTCGTTCGCATCGTTCGTTCCAAGGAAGGGGAAGTCTCAATCGATCTGACTGGAAAAAAATCCGGCAGGGGGGCATACCTTTCAAAAGAGAAGGAAGCAGTTGAATTAGCCAAGAAAAAAAATAGTTTAGCGAATCATTTACAAGTTCCGATCGATGACAAGTTATATGATGAGCTGTTAGAGCTAATCGAGAAGGAGAACCGACTATCCAAATGAAGGAACAAAAATGGATGTCACTACTTGGTTTAGCCAATCGAGCACGGAAAATCATTTCGGGTGAAGAGCTG
>JAKACS010000150.1 GCA_021821235.1 Bacillota bacterium | reverse complement strand
ACCTCTCCTTTTCCTAAACTTCTTCCATCATACCGCAAATTTCTGCGATTTTCATTAAGCAAAATTTAGACGGGCAAAATGAGTTTGTGGTATTTTGGAGATAGATATTAAGACAAGGAGCCAAAATCATGTTAAAAACACTGCTTATTTATCTCATCCGCTTTTACCAAAAAGTCATATCGCCTTTAAAACCGCCAACTTGCCGCTTTTACCCAACTTGTTCGCATTATGGTGTCGAAGCGATCCAGCGCTTTGGAGCCTTAAAGGGCGGCTGGCTGACGATTAAACGAATTTCCCGCTGCCATCCTTTCCACCCGGGAGGAGTTGATCCTGTTCCAAAAGAGTGGTCGGAGAAAAAGCAAGAGTAACAGCCATTTTTCCGGTTCTCATTCGCCCGCTATTTTGGCCGTACCCGCTTCCGCTTTCGTTTGATATCCGTCAACAACGAGATCAAGCTTTCCTGTTGCCGGATCAATCACCAACCCATGCACCGGAATTCCTGCTGGCATTAACGGATGGTGGTTGATCACGCCGACACTTTGCTCAACACTTTCAAACACGTTATCAAAGCCGTGCAGCCATTTTTCAAAGTCAACCCCTGAATAGGAAAGCGTATTAAGCGTATCCTCGGAAATGCCCCGTTCTTTCATTCGCTCAATCATTTCCCCGGCCTTCAACGTACTCATGCCGCAATCATGGTGGCCGATGACAAAAACTTCGTCGGCGTGCAGTTCATAAACAGCGACAAGAATACTCCTCATAATGCTGCCAAACGGGTGGCTGACGATTGCCCCGGCGTTTTTAATCAGCTTCACATCTCCATTGCTAAGATTCATTGCCTTTGGCAATAGTTCAAGTAGCCTTGTATCCATGCATGTTAGCACAACCATCCGTTTTTTCGGAAACTTGTTGGTTGCGTATTTTTTATATTCTTCTTCTCCAACAAATCTTTGATTGTAGTCCAAAATTTCCGTTAATAATGTCACGTTTTGCCACATCCTTCTTGGTATTCCTTTTGAATGGAAGTCATAACGAACTCCTGATGATACTCTCCCTGCGCTCATTTTATTCAATATCTATAGAATACACAATAAAAAAATCAAATCGCTCTATTTGATTAGCTTTTCACAATCCAAAAGCTCTTTTTCATTATCAGTTTAAGGGAAATTTTACATATATTCTCAGCGTTTGTGAATAATAAAAGAAGTTGACTGGAAAGGAAGATGGGGATGAGTGATTTACTACTGGCACGAAGTTTATTTGGTACGACAATGGGGTTTCATATTATTTTTGCGACGATTGGAGTCGGCCTGCCAATGATGATGTTAACCGCCGAGCTCCTCTATCAAAAAACAAAAGATTTAGATTATGTTGTCATGGCAAAAAGATGGACAAAAGCATTTGGGGTGCAATTAGGTGTCGGCATTCCAACCGGTACGATTGCCGGAATGCAGCTTTCGCTTTTGTGGCCCGGATTTATGGAAGTCATCGGAAAAATAATGGCCTTGCCATTTCAAATCGAAATCTATGCTTTTTTCATTGAAGCTCTTTTTATGTCCATTTATGTATATGCAGCAGAGCGAATCAAACCATGGGCAAGAATCGGAAGCTTGGTATTGGTAACACTTGGTGCATTAGGCTCGGCCGTCCTGATTACAAATGTCCATGCATTCGAAGGAACACCGGCCGGTTTTAAGGTCGTTAATGGAAAGATTGTCGATATCCGTCCATGGCAAGCCTTTTTTAATCCAAGTTTCATTGTGACATCCGGCCATGTGGCACTATCAGCCTACACAACCGGTGCTTTTATTATTGCCTCCGTTTCCGCTTTTAAAATGCTAAAAGCCGGCGTTGGAACAAGAATTTATCAATTTCATCAAAAAGCTCTAATGATCGGCCTTGTGGTCGGGTTTGTCTTCTCTTTATTAACGGCAGTAAATGGGCACGATTCCGCGCAATATCTCCACAGGTATCAGCCGGAAAAACTGGCTGCAGCGGAAGGATTGTTTGAAACCCAGTCACACGCGCCACTGACGATTGGCGGTTTTACTGATCGAAAGACCGAAACGGTTAAGTGGGCAATAGAAGTTCCTTGGGCACTTAGTTTTTTAGCCGGAAATAGCTTTGATACAGTGGTGAAAGGCCTGCATGATTTCCCGAAGGAATTTTGGCCACCGCTGTTTGTCCATACACTATTCAATGCAATGGTTGGCGTTGGAACCTTGTTAATCATTATTTCATTAATTGGGCTTGTTTGGCACAGAATTCTCAAGAAAGATCGCTTTCCAAAATGGTTGATGTGGCTGTTTGCCGTTTCTGGTCCGCTTGCCATGCTTGGAATTGAATTCGGCTGGATTTTTGCCGAAACCGGCCGTCAGCCATGGACCATCTATCATGTGCTGGCGACGAAAGATTCGGTTACAACTGCAACCAATCTTGGCATATTATTTATTTTATTTGTGCTTGTCTATCTTGTCCTAGCATCCTCCGTTTTGTTTGTGCTTCGCTATTACTTTAAAAGGAATACCGTAATGGATGATTTAAAACGGGCAGAACAAAAAGGAGTGCCGCTGTTTGGCTCAAATTCCTGACTTCTTTCCGAATGAAATGAGAAACTATTTTGATGCTGTCATTACCTTTTAGGAGGCGTTCTGCATGGTTGATCCTTATAAAGCAGTAACCTTGTTATGGGGATTTGTGTTTATTTATGCTGTCATGGCGACAATGGATTTTGGTGCTGGCTTTTGGTCGATGTTTTATTTTAACCGGGAAAAAACGAAGGCAACAAATATTGCAAACCGCTATTTATCACCGACTTGGGAGGTAACCAACACGTTTGTTGTCGCACTGGTCGTGGCAGTTTACAGTCTTTTTCCAAGAGGAGCCTACACCTTGGGCACCATTCTGCTGATTCCCGGCAGTTTGATTTTGTTGTTGCTTTCTATTCGCAGTGCCTTTATGGTATTTTCCCATATTGCGGACGAATACGAAAAAGTACTAACCTATATTTCTGGTATCTGCGGAATTTTAATCCCAGGGTTATTGATTAGTGTTTTACCGGTAACCCATGGCAACTTTGTCGACTTTTCTGCTAACCGGCAAACCTTGGATTTAGTCAAATTGTTCACAAGCCCGAATGAATATGCTTTTTTCGGTTTTGCGATCACTAGCACGCTATTTCTTTCATCCCTTTTACTGGCCGACTATTCAAAGGCCTCAGATGAACTTGAGGCCTTTTCTGTTTATCGCAAAGATGCACTGTTGATTGGTCCGGTTTCACTAATCATGGCGATGCTGATTGTCTATACATTGCGTAGCGAAGCGCTGTGGCTTTACGATAAAATGATGAACGATTTCGCATTGCTCGTTCTTTCGCTTGTTTTTTTCTTCATTGGCTATATCGGCCTTTTTCTGCCGTCAAAGAAGGGCCAAAAAGGGATGCCGCGGCTGGCTGTGGTTGCCGTTACCCTTCAGTATTTGATTGGAAGCTATGTATATGGAAAAGCGCATTTGCCGTATATGGTTTATCCACATGTGACGATCCAATCCGCTTTTACTGACCCAAGTTCGTTCCGTGCCGTATTTATCACATACATTGTCGGCTTCGCCATTCTTTTCCCCGGCTTCATCTATTTCTGGAGCCTGTTCATGAATGACAAACGATACTTGCGCCGCGGAAAGGCAAACCCAGCGCGGAAATAACAACTAAAGGCCAAGCATGACTGCTCGGCCTTTTCTTCTCTTCATAACTTTCCTTAAAAAACCAATTCCTTTTTGGCTGTGATCACTTCTTTTAGCCGTTTTTCATTAAGCGCAAAGCCAATGCCCGGTTTGTCTGGTACATTCACCATGCCGTTTTTTACTGTCACTTCCGGCAAAATAATGTCTTCATCCCAAAACCGGTTTGATCCGGAAATATCGCCGGGTATGGAAAAACCGGGAAGTGCTGCAAGCGCAAGATTATGCGCACGAGAAATGCCGAACTCAATCATCCCGCCGCACCAGACAGGCACATTACGCTCATAACAATAATCATGAATCCGCTTCGCTTCACTTAGACCGCCAACCCGGCCAATTTTAAGATTGATGACTTTGCAGCTCCCGAACTCAACCGCTTTTCTTGCATCCTCGAATGTACCAATGCTTTCATCAAGGCAAATCGGCGTTTTTATCTCACGCTGCAGTTCGGCATGTTCGATCAAATCATCGTAGGCCAGCGGCTGCTCGATCAACAGCAAATTGAATGCATCAAGCACTTTTAATCGATCTTTGTCTTTTAATGTATAAGCCGAATTTGCATCAGCCATAATCGGCAAATCCGGATAATGACGGCGGATTTCTGTTAAAAAATCAATGTCCTGCCCGGGATGAATTTTTACCTTTATTCGCTGGTAGCCATCCTGCAAATAATTTTCAATTTGCGCAAGAGCCTTTGCAACTGTATCCGTTGCCACCACAACCCCGGAAGGAATGCTTGATCGGGTTGCACCAAGTAATTTCGCAAGCGGTTGCTGCTTTCTTTTTGCATATAAATCCCACAGAGCTGTTTCAATAGCTGCTTTTGCCATATGGTTTCTGCGGATCGCTTTGAACCGTTCTGCTGCCTGTGAAGGATGATCAATTGGCTGTTTTTGTAAGAGGGGAATCAATAGGTCAACGAGCATATGAATACTCGTTTGCACTGTTTCTTCCGTGTACCATGGGGTTGAAAATGCAACTCCTTCGCCGTAACCGGTAGCCCCATCCAAGTCCCTTACTTCAACAATGATGCCTTCGCGCTCAGAAATCGTTCCTAAATGAGTTGAAAAAGGTGATTTAAGCGGCATTTTAATTACATAAAGCTGAACTGAAGCGATCTTCATCATCGTTCACCGTCTCTTTTCCAAATCTCTTGCAGCTTGCGGCGCAAAAGCTTTTTGGCAGCATTCCTTGGAAGTTCTTCGACAAAAATAAATTCTTTTGGAATTTTGTATTTTGCTAGCCGCTCCACGCAAAACTGGCTAAGTTCTGCAGAAGTTACGACACACCCATTTTTGGCGGCGATAAAAGCAACCGGAACCTGTCCCCATCCTTCATCGGAAACTCCAATGACCCCTGCATCCGCGATTTTTTCATGCTCGAGCAATGCAGCTTCAATCTCAGCCGGATATATATTTTCACCGCCAGAAATAATCAAATCCGCGCGGCGGTCGAGCACAAATAAAAATCCATCTTCATCCACATAGCCAACATCCCCTGTATAAAGCCAACCATCCTGCAATTTTTCCTTTGTAGCATCCGGACGGAACAAGTATCCTAAAGTCACATTCGGCCCTTTTACAACAATTTCACCTGCTTCATTTGCCATCGCTTCCCTGCCGTCCTCGAGAACAATTTTCAATTGGTAAGGAAATAGCGGCTTTCCGGCTGAGCCGAGCCTCTTTAAGCTGTACTCTGGGGCAAGAGTGACAATTTGCGAAGCGGTTTCCGTCATTCCGTATGATTGAAAGACGGGGATTTGTTTTTTCACACATGCTTCAAGCAATGGCTGCGGTGCAGGCCCCCCGCCGAGAAGCATACAGCGAAAATGCTGCGGCAGGCTGGCATTGTCAAGATGAGTAACCATTCTTGATAGCATCGTGCTTACAACCGACATAATCGTTACCCGTTTCGCGTGTATATCTTCAATCGCTTTGTTGACATCGAAGCGTTCATGCAAAACGATTGGCATTCCATAAATCACGCTTCGCATTAAGATCGAGTAGCCACTAATGTGGAAAAGCGGAACCGTGCACAGCCAGCAATCCTCCTCCATGAAACCAAGGTTTAATGCAGAACCGACCGAGCTCCACCAATGATTTCCGTACGTTTGCATCACCCCTTTTGGGTTGCCGGTTGTCCCTGAAGTATACATAATTGTGCAAACATCGTTTAGATCGACTTCAGTTTGAATTGCTGGAAAGGCAGATGGTGCAGCGAACAATTTTTCTTTTGTTATTGCTTTTAACGCCGGTGGTATTTCGTTTATAATCGATTCAAAATCAGATTCCAACACAAGAAAAGCCGAGTGGGAATCCTTCAGCTGCCAGCTTAGTTCTGCCGGAGTCAGCCTGTTATTTAATATGACAGCTTTTGCCCCCAGTAACTGCAGAGCAAACAAAATGACGACGGTATCAAGATGGTTTTTAAGCAGAACTGCAGCGAAATCGGCTTTCTTTATGCCAAACTGTTGCAGCTGTCCAGCCGTTTTCCGTGCACCTTCATACAGCTCTTTGAATGACAATTCCTCATTGTTAAAATAAACTGCCGTTCGATCAGGAGTCAAAAAAGCCCTTTTGATCAAAAAATTAGGCATCACTTGCATCCTTGTCACCTCTTTCGTTTCGCATGCAGATTGGTAAAAAAACAGCCTGATGGACCCCCATCAAGCTGCCGTTTTAAGTATTAAGGAAAACGAGGGAATTGGCCGAAGTCCGGATTGCGCTTTTCTTTGAATGCATCACGGCCCTCTTTTGCTTCATCTGTAGTGTAATAAAGCAAGGTTGCATCCCCGGCAAACTGCTGAATGCCTGCAAGACCATCAGTATCCGCATTAAACGCTGCTTTTAAAAACCGGATTGCCGTTGGGCTCTTCTCAAGAATTTCTTCACACCATTTAAGCGTCTCTTCTTCGACTTGATCAAGCGGAACAACGGTGTTGACCAAACCCATGTCAAGCGCTTCCTGCGCATTGTACTGGCGGCATAAATACCAGATTTCCCTAGCCTTTTTATGACCGACAATACGGGCAAGGTAGCCGGATCCATAGCCTGCATCAAAACTGCCGACTTTCGGGCCGGTTTGTCCAAAAATGGCATTATCCGCCGCAATCGTCAAATCGCAAACAATGTGAAGAACGTGACCGCCGCCGATTGCATATCCTTTGACCATCGCAATGACCGGTTTCGGGATGACTCTGATTAAACGTTGAAGATCAAGCACATTCAAGCGGGGGATTTGGTCTTCGCCAACATAGCCGCCATGGCCGCGCACTTTTTGGTCGCCGCCGGAACAAAACGCTTTGTCTCCTGCTCCCGTCAAAATAATAACGCCAATATCGGAATCATCACGGGCATATGCAAATGCATCGATCAATTCCATTACCGTCTTTGGTGTGAAAGCGTTGTGAACGTGGGGACGATTGATGGTGATTTTTGCAATTCCCTTATAGGTTTCGTAAATAATTTCATCGTATTTACGACCTGCCACCCATTCTACTGTCAAACTGGTT
>JAKACS010000149.1 GCA_021821235.1 Bacillota bacterium | reverse complement strand
TCCTTTTAGTTTCGGAATCAGTTCGAGGTTTTCCTGAATGGTCATATGTGGAAACAGCCCGGTATTTTGGATGACGTAGCCAATGTTGCGTCTTAATTCAATCGGGTTCATTTCAGTAATGTCGGTTCCATCTACGAAGATTTTACCTGAAGTGGGTTCAATCAGTTTGTTTACCATTTTCAACAGAGTTGTTTTGCCACAACCGCTCGGGCCGATAAAGACAATTAATTGACCTGCTTCAATGTCGAGTGTAAATTCATCAATAACCGTTTTCGTCCGATATTTTTTCACAATGTTTCTAAATTGTATCAAGGTTGAATTCCCCCGTTCTAAATTTCATAAGATAATGTGACAACCCTATGTTAACATATAAGTTGTCGGTTTGTCGACTAACTTGCTTTGTTTCTGTCATAAGATATAGAATGCAATGACTATAAAAAAAGTTATTATCAATTTTATTTTCGTATTCCTGTTAAAATATGGTTGCTTGCTATTTGCGATTATTTAGAGAAGTTGAGGGGAGCTGTTGAACGTATGGAAATTCATTTTTCTTTACCCGATAACGTGATATGATATTGATAGCAACGAAACGTGAATAAAGGAGTCTTTCATTTGAAAGCGATAATCGATAAATTTAGTGCCAGGTTTTTTCTGTTTCTGCTTCTAGCAATTGTTTTAACAAAGGTTCCAATAGTGGGGAATTACGTACAAGTCATAAACACAGTGATTCATGAATCAGGCCATGCGTTAATTGCTCTTCTTGGGGGTAAAGTGGAAAAAATCTCATTATTTGTGAATACAGAAGGGGTTACTTACAGTACCCAATCCACTTGGGCAGGAGCTTTTTTTACAAGTTTAGCAGGTTATGTTTTTTCCTCTTTAATAGCTTTTTTGGCTTTTTGGCTTATTGGAAAAAAATATTACCGCATTTTGATTAGCCTTTTGCTGATTTTAATTGGTCTGAATCTTGGTTTATGGGTGAGAAATGGATATGGAATTTTCTGGCTTACCACCTTTGCTGCAGGGTTTATCTTGTTGTTGTTTAAGGGGAGTCCGTCTTTCATCAATGCCGTTCTTCTGTTAATTGCCTCTATTCTGTTAGTTGTTTCAATTACGAGCTCCTACGACATTATGATCATAAGTTTTATCCGACCCGAATCTGCCGGGGATGCTGGGAACTTAGGAAAGTTAACACGATTTTTGCCTGTACAATTCTGGGGGATTTTCTTTTTCTTGCAAGCCATTTGGTTTAGTTGGATGGGGGTAAAAAAAGGAATATTTAAACTTGAAAAATAGGGGAAAAATTTTCTTTCTAATGAAAAATTCGTAAGGAGATAAAAAATGGTTAACTTCAGGATAAAAAAGAAGAAAAGCGAATCGAAGGGAAAGAAGATGGTAAATTCGGTTGCAGAAGAAGCAGCTGAAGAAATCGTCGGAGCCGTTTTGATTGCCGGAATAAAAGGCATTCTTCGCTTATTTAAACATTTATTAAATGCATTGCAGTAAGGGTTAACTCGAAAAACGGGCTAACCCTTTTCATTCTTTATCATGCTCTTTCGATCCCTTCTCGCTGCATATTTAAAAAACCACCGAAGCAGTGGGGGAACGGCAAAATAAACCTAGATACAATATACTGTATTTATATTTCAAATGCACGGAAAAAATTCTTTCACGCTTGAATACATTAAAGGTTTAAACTATTGAAATATTTTTAATTTATGGTAAAATGAAAATGGTTAAACTTTCAAAGTTTAGACCTCCTAAATGATGGGCTTTTAAGCGACAGCTTGGCTCTCTTTGAACCTTTGAACCTGTTTCAAAGGTTTTTTTCGTTTTGAAATTTAGCGAATAAGATGTGCCGATTTATTTCAAAATAAGACTTATGAAAAAATTAGTAGGTGATGAGAGTGGTCAAGCTTTTTACCGATATTGATTTGGACGGTTTGGGCTGTGGAATTGTCGCGAAAATCGCATTTGGCGACAAAGCGGATGTTTCGTATTGTTCATACAGGAATTTAAATCAAAGAGTTGAAGAATTTTTGGGAAATCCGGATTTTGATCAAGAAGAAGTGTATATTACAGACCTTGCAGTAAACGAGGAAGTAGAAAAAAAATTAGCAAAACGATTTCATGAAGGAAAACACGTTCGTGTGATCGACCACCATGTAACGGCACTCCATTTTAACCAATACAAATGGGGACATGTGCAGCCTGAATATCCATCAAGGAAAAAAACATGTGCGACCTCGTTATTCTACGAGGACTTGCTTGAGCATAAAAAAATCAATCAAAACAAAAGTTTAGAGGAGTTTATTGAGCTTGTCCGTCAATATGACACATGGGAATGGGATGAAAACAATAATGTGACGGCTAAACGGTTAAATGATTTATTTTATATTTTATCGAGGGAAAAGTTGGAAGAGGAAATATTGCAGCGTATTGCCAGCAATTCGGAATCATTTTCTTTAACCGATACGGAAAACGTTGTTCTTGATTTAGAAGAAAGAAAAATTGACCGCTATATTCATTCGAAAAGCCGCCAAGTTGTTCAGGCCTTTATCGATCCTTACTATATTGGAATCATTCATGCAGAACAATATTTATCTGAGCTTGGAAATGAATTAAATAAGCTATATCCCCATCTGGACATGATTGCTTTACTCAATCTGTCGTCAAAGAAAATCGGGTTCCGAACAATTCACGATACGGTGGATGTTGCAGCATTTGCGAAAAAGTATGGCGGCGGAGGCCATCCGAAAGCCTCCGGATGCGAAATGACTGAAACAACATTTAAAAAATTTGTGGCAGATGTTTTTGCCTACCCGCCGTTGAGGCCGGATCCTGAAAAAAATAGTTTAAATGTCAAGAGTGCAGATTATGGAACCGCCTATCAAAACCGGGAAGGGAAAAAATTTTACATCAAGCCAGCAAGAGAACAAAAATATATCATCATCGCTCAAAAAATGCCGCTTAGTTTAACCTTTGGCACGTTTGAAGAGGCGGAGCGGCTCCTTAAACGACAATATGGTGTCTGGCTTAGCTATGATGATGAATGTGTCAAGGATTTGGCAATCGCAAAACAGCTTTCCCCAGAGGTAGTTCGGAATCAATATCCGGAATTGATGAGAAAGAAATTAGAAATTAAATGAAAACTCGCCGACTGGCGAGTCCTTTGGACGAAGACAGAGGCGTAATTGAATTTATCACGCTCGTTGACGCCACATCCTGTGGCACTCGCCTGACTAGGACGTCCTGTCCGTCGTGCGTTTAAAATTTATGGATATAAATTCTGATTAGCCAAGTAAAACAAGAAAAAAGGTTAGGTATCTTCAAAAGGAAACCTAACCTTTTTTGCATTTATTTTTTGGAATTAACGATTTCCGCCAGCAATTCATATGAATGCAGTCGCGCCTTGTGATCATAAATTTGTGCGTTCACGATCACTTCATCTGCTTCGGTTTTATTGAGAAATGCTTGAAGCTGTTCTTTTACGGTTTCTTTTGAACCCACTATGTTTGCAGCCTGCCGCTGTTGAAGCAGTGCCTTCTCGTAATCAGTTGCCAGTTCATCAATGTTGTCAACTGGAGGCTGCAACTGACCGGGATTGTTGCGAATCAGACTTAAAAATTGCTGGGCCATGGAAGTTGCCATCCGCCGTGCTTCCTCATCCGTATCTGCTGCAATCACATTGGCTCCAACCATTGCATATGGCTTTTCAAGCACTTCAGATGGCCGAAAGTTCCGTCGATACAGTTCAAGCGCCTGTAAAGTGTTTTCTGGGGCAAAATGGCTTGCAAATGAGAATGGCAAGCCGAGTTGGCCAGCCAGCTGGGCACTGTAGCCGCTTGATCCGAGCAGCCATATGGAAATATCGGCGCCTTCTCCGGGAATTGCACGGACAACCCTTTTTCCCGATAGTTGTTCTTTAAAATACCCGCGCAATTCGGCCACCTGTTCAGGAAAATCCGAACCATCACTGCGGCGGTCACGTCTTAGCGCATGTGCTGTTAACTGATCTGTACCTGGTGCGCGGCCAAGTCCGAGATCAATTCTTCCTGGAAAAAGGGCGTCAAGCGTACCGAACTGTTCAGCAATCACAAGGGGGGCGTGGTTCGGGAGCATCACTCCGCCGGAACCAATCCGAATGGTCGACGTATGCGCGCCAACATGCCCAATGACCACCGCTGTTGCTGAACTGGCAATTCCCGGCATACTGTGGTGTTCGGCCAACCAGTAGCGGTGGTAGCCCCACTTTTCAACATGGCGGGCTAAATCGGCTGTATTTTTTAAGGCTGTTGCGGGGGTACCGTCTTTTATAATCGGTGCTAGGTCAAGCACGGAAAAACGGGTATCACTTAATTGCTTTTGTACCATTTGAACATCTTCCTTTGCGAAAAAATCTTTCTAGACTTCCAAAGAAATTCTATCAATAATACACGGAGGTTTCCAACTAATCTGTTTGCAATACCTATTTTTCCTACAAAAAAGTAAAAAAGGAGTAGTAATGAGTAAGTCTATCTACCTGTTTTAGCAAAAAAAGGCTTGTCTTAAGTTTTCATTAAGAAAAGAGTGGTAATTTATTGGGTGGGGTTTGTTGTGGGCTGTTCGTGTTAAGTGTGATAAGGCTTTTTAGGCAGCGGAAACTTTTTGGATTGGGCGCAACATTTCAGTTAGCAACCTTTTTACATTTTTGTAGAATTGAGGTGATTAAATGGCTTCAGCTTCACAAAGAAGTCAATATTTCGATAATGCGAAATTCATTTTAATTTTTTTAGTGGTGTTTGGCCATGTGATCAGCCCCTTAAAAAGAAACGATGATCTTCTGTTTACCTTTTACACTTTTATCTTTTTGTTCCATATGCCGGCATTTATTTTGATTTCTGGCTATTTCGCTAAAGGATATCGCAAGAAAGGCTATTTACGAAAAATCGCAAAAAAAGTATTGCTTCCTTATTTAATCTTCCAGATTATCTATTCATTATTTTACTATTGGAGCGGTCAGGAAGACTCCCTTAACGTTCATTTGCTGCGCCCTCACTGGACATTATGGTTCCTATTAAGTGCGTTTTTCTGGAATGTTCTCCTATATCTGTTCGCAAACCTAAAATGGTACGGCTTTGCCCTCTCAATTTTAATGGGAGTAGGGATCGGGTATGTCGAGAATGCCGGCAGTTTCTTAAGTATCTCAAGAACGTTTGTGTTTTTCCCGTACTTCCTGCTTGGATTTTTACTAAAACCAGAACAATTGAAACGGCTGATAAAAGCAAAATTTTCCCTGCCAATTGCGATCGCTATCATGACGGTTACATTTATATTCTTTGGAACAAGTTTCCCGAAAGACTCTGTTTCCTGGCTTCTAGGGGATACGTCGTATGCGGGAATGGGAGGAGAAGAGTGGACAGACGGGTTGATCCGGGCATTTCAATACGTCAGTACTTTGCTTGTTATTTTTAGCTTTATGGCTCTTATTCCTTCCGGAGAATTTAAATTAACCGTTATTGGGAAACGAACACTTTATGTTTACCTTTTTCATGGTTTTATTATACAACTCACAAAGGCATTTCTATCAGACGATGCAATAGATGCCATTTCCGGACAGTATATTGTGCTGTTTGCTTTCTCCTTGCTCATTTGCTTATTGCTGGGAAGCTACATGATCAAAAAATATACGAAGCCATTAGTAGAATTACGACTTTAAGAAAAACGCTGCTGCCAAAAATGGAAAATGTTACAAAAAAAGCGACAAATATGGATAAATAAAGGAAGTCCGCGGATATCAACAGAAAATCCGAGGATAAAAAGGAACTGGCCACAGAAAGGAGCAGAGTTTTCTAATAATCGATAAATATGTTATGTAAACTCATGAAATAACAAGAGAATCATCCATCCGTATGTGGTGATTCTCTTGTTATCTAAGCACATTAAAATCCAAACAAAAAACGGACAATGTTTTTCTTTTTTACCTTTCGAGGTTTTACTGGCTGGTCGAGAACAAGTGGTTTTTCGGATGCAGACTTTACTTTTCTTTCATTCTCCAGTACTTCGATACGGCTACAAAGAAGCTGAATCTGGTTTTGCAATTCTTCAATTTCTTGCCGATGCTGCAATAGTTGATAGGATGCAACGGAATCGGCTTTGGCGTTCAATTTAACCTCTAGTTCACCGATCCGGGCGGAAAGTTTTTCGATACCTTCTTCGGAATGCTGTTTGACAATGCCTTTTCGCGGTTTTTTCATATAGAGTGGGGCGATATCTTGAAGAAGGGCACCATTTTGAATTTGCTCCTGAACTGTTTTTAAAAGTTCAACATTTTCCTCGTTAAAAATATAATGCCCCCGCTCATTTTTATCCATTGGCAATTCCAATTGTTTAACCCAGCGCTGCACAGTGCTGATCGATACTCCCAGCATTCTTGCTACTTCACTCGAATTCATCCTGCATTCCTCCATTTATTTTTTAATTTTAATCAACTTTTCCCATTCGTTCGTGATTACCAGAATTGCCACCATTTTCTCATCCTTGATGGAGCAGTTTCTCGAAAGCTGGAGAGCATGGTTTGAAACGCCATTTCGCGCTGACGTATCTCTTGGCGAAACTGTTCAAGATCTTCTGCATAATTTTCCCGTTCTTTCTCAATCGTTTCGGTTAAAATCTCAATTCCATTATTTGTTGCGTCAATATAATGAGCGAGTTCTTCTGATGTTTCGGATAACTGTTTGGATAAAGTATAAATCTCTTCAGATGTTTCAAGTGACTGACCAGCAATTCGATCGGATATGGATTGGTATGTTTCGGATGTTTTTTCGGAAATTTTTTCAACCGCATCGGTCAGTTCCGCCAATTCTGCTTGAGTGGTTGCACTTGATTTGTAAATAGAATTAGACAATGTTTTTACTGTGTGAAGCATGCCATTCGAGATTTCTTTCTTCACTTCATCAACTACTTCTTTTCGAACCACATTGCGAATCTCGTCCTTTACTTCGGTTAAGAACGTTTGTTTATACGTGTCCATTGCAGCAAAGAATTCTTCTGAATGGCGATCGAGCTCGTCTTTTGCCGTCAGCTCTTCAGAGTAGATGGCAATGGAAGTGGTTTCTGCCGGCTGTGGAATAAGTTCGACTACCGTTTCCTGCTGTGTTCCTGCATGTTTTTTCTGCAACCATTCTTGAATGGCGTCTTTTGTCAAATGGTTTTGCGAAAGTTCTTTGATTTCCAATAAAAGTTCAAGCTCAGAATCTGTATAAAACCGCGCACCTTGTTTGGTTCGGGGAATTATCAGCAAACCTTCGAGATCTTTTTCCCATTGTTTCAGCCTGCTTGGGGGGATAGCAATCTTTTTGGAAACTTCCTTTAAGGTGTAAGCTT
>JAKACS010000148.1 GCA_021821235.1 Bacillota bacterium | reverse complement strand
AATGCTGCATTAAAGGGGGAAAAAAAAAGACCGCAGTTTAAATTTGAACTGGATCAGTTCTGGCCAAATGAGCAGAGCAACCCGTATCGGTATGAGTTCGAAATTTTAATAAACCAATTATTAACATTCCAACAGCAATATATATGGAGACAAACAGAAATTCAAGAGCTCGTTTGCTCCCTTTACTTTATTGTAAAACAGCAAAAGATCGTAAGCGATATTTTAAAAAAAACACCATCCACCATATCAAGTCATTTAAAAAAAGGGAATAGTGGTGATATTATCAATACGTTTACCACAATTCAAACGATATTAGATTCTCTTCAACACAAACAATATAGTCGAATGAAGCAAATTTCAGATCAATTAGTACATTCAATAAGAGAACAATTAAAAAATAAAGTCGATATTCTAATACAAGGGGGTTGAAAATAGCATGCTGCTACTAAGTCTGGTTCTAGCCCATTTAGTTGCCGATTTTATCTTGCAAACAGATGAAATGGTGCGTAATAAACTAAAATATTTGCTTAAACATATGCTTCATCATTTCATCCTATATGCACTGATTTTGGTCGGTTTCTGGCTATTTAACCAATCTTTTGATAATATAGTTGAAATAGTTATTTTCCCGCTGATTTTCATTATAATATCTCACTATTTTATCGATCTTTTAAAAATAAAATTTGGTGATTCATTTAAAATAGGTAAAGGCAAAAATAGTAAGCTACTGTATTTTTTTATCCTCGATCAACTTCTTCACATTTTTACACTTATCTTTTCAGGTTATGTCTTTTTTAAAAAGGATGTTTTAAAAATCACTATGAATCTATTTAGCGTAGAAAATAGCAGATTAGCACCAATCAATTCCCTATTGCTAATTTGTATCATTGCTATATTGGCTACAACCGTAAGTGGTCATTTCATTAGGATTCTTCTTGGCTCCATTCCAAATCAATTATTAACGTTTGAAGGAAAATATGGATATAAAAATGAATGGAAAAGCAGCAAACTAAATGTAAAAGGATTAACAGAAGAATATTATTACAGTGTTTTTAGTAAGCACGATCTTTCTAGAGGAAAATTGATTGGCTATATTGAAAGATTACTCGTTATTCTATTAACTTTTTACAATGCTTTTCCCGCAATTGGCTTTATCGTTGCTGCCAAGTCAATTGCAAGGTTTAAGCAAATGGATGATCGCGATTGGGCAGAGTATTTTTTGCTAGGAACTCTCGCTTCGATGTTTTTGGGAATTACTTTAGGAATTATTTTGAGAGAAGCATTAACGTAGGTTTAAAAAAAAGCGAGACAAGTCTTTCGTTTTTCGCTTAAAAGGAGTAAAGTGATTTTAAGATATTGAAATTTCTTGAAAATACATAAGGGGTTGAGTTTCATGCAAAATGAGCAAATTCAAATTACATTCACTTCAGCAAAAAAGCCAAAACCCGATCCAAGCAAGTTGGAATTTGGCCATACTTTTACCGATCATATGTTTATTATGGACTATCATGAAGGGCAAGGCTGGCATGACCCACGTATTGTTCCGTATCAGCCGATTTCACTGGAACCAGCGGCAATGATTTTTCACTATGGCCAATCGGTATTTGAAGGATTGAAAGCGTATTTGACAAAAGAGGAAGAAGTACTTCTTTTCCGGCCTGACCGTAATTTCAAACGGCTAAATCAGTCGAATGACCGGTTATGCATCCCGGAGATCGATGAGGAGTTTGCGTTAGAGGCGCTAAAAAAACTCATTTCAATTGATCGCAACTGGATTCCAACTGTTGAAGGAACTTCGCTCTATATTCGGCCATTTATTATTTCAACAGAGCCGTATCTTGGTGTAGCCCCTTCCAAAAGCTACAAATTTATGATCATTCTATCTCCAGTCGGCTCTTACTATAAGGAAGGAATTAATCCGGTTAAAATTGCCGTAGAGCGCCAATTTGTTCGCGCTGTAGCAGGCGGAACTGGCAATGCAAAAACAGGCGGAAATTATGCAAGCAGTTTAAAGGCGCAGGAAATGGCAGAGGATATTGGCTATTCACAAGTATTGTGGCTCGATGGGAAAGAAAATAAATACATTGAAGAAGTAGGAAGTATGAACATTTTCTTTAAAATCAATGGAGAAGTGGTAACGCCAGCCTTAAACGGCAGCATCCTTGAAGGGGTTACAAGAAATTCAATTCTTCAATTGTTGAAGCATTGGAATATTCCGGTTGTTGAAAGAAGGATTTCGATTGAGGAAATCAAGCAGGCCTTTCATGACGGCGTATTGGAAGAGGCCTTTGGCACGGGGACAGCGGCAGTTATTTCACCAATTGGCGAATTCTTATGGCAGAATGAGAAACTGACTGTTCAGGATGGGAAAACGGGCAAGCTGACGAGAGAATTGTATGACACCTTAACAGGTATCCAAAATGGAACGAAACCCGATCCATTCGGCTGGTGTGTGAAACTATAATTGATTAAAATGAAAGGGGTGAAAAATTCACCCCTTTTTGTCGTCGAATCGGCTATTTGAGAAGCTTCGCTAATTGGTCGGGGGTGTTCGTAAATACGCCGTCTACCCCGAAGGCGAGCAAGGAATATGCCATTCATCCAATCAAACCACAAGCATATCCTGATGAAAATCTTTATAAAGAAAAAATAAAACGATAACAGCGGCAGATCACTCTCGGACGTTTTTCTTTTTGACAAAAATACGTATGAATAAAAGTACAAGAAGCCATACTAATAGGAGCACAAACATGTTAAGGAGTGTTCGTAATGTCAATTGATGCCGGAATGAGATACCAAATTTCAAGTAAAATCAAAAGCTATTATAATTCAGCAGAGTCATTAACCGTGATAAGAAACAATGGAATTACCATTCAGTTTACCCTTGCTGAAGGAAAAGGATATGGTTCTATGCCGATCCAGCATTTTCAATATTTGTTGAAAAGATCTGAATTAACACAAATGACCAACAAAAAATCATTGTTAAACCAAGAAATTCAGGATGAACAGATTGGATAATTTGATCAACAAGATGCCGTTTTCAAAAACCTTCCCATCCACCCTTAAAGGTCAGCAAAATCTCGGATCCTGCCGTTTGCATCAATTTTATAAACATTTTGCTAAAAAATGATTCCAACACTCCTTTAGTCTTAGTTGCATAAAAACGAATGAATGAACTTGTCTTCACATGCTGTTCAGTTCAATTATTGGATGGCTTCGAAAAATAAAGGTAAAATAAAAGCAATCAATTAGGAAGAGGTGGAGCAATGATGAAGGAAATTATTTTATATACAAGACCAACCTGAACAGATTGTATCGCGGCGAAAGAGTTTCTTTCGAAAAACGGAATCCCTTATACCGAAATTGATTTGACAAAACAGCCCGAGAAAGAAGCTGAATTGAAGGAACAGACAGGATCCAAAGTCGTTCCTGCATTCGTTATTAAAGATGGAGGCTTTGCCGGATTGTTTAAAAAACCAAAAGTGTTTATCGGTTTTGAAGTAAATGAAAAAGTGTTAAAAAAGATCCTCCAACAGAAATAAGTCATTCAACCCAAGCAGACTGTATCGAAGTACAGTCTGTTCTAATTTAAGGAGATGTATTTTTTCATATTGTATGTTTCAAATGGAACTCATCAGTGATTAATTCAAACGATCGGAACGTGTAAACTTATGAAAAAAAGGACAGGAATACTCCTGCCCTATTAATTTTCCGTTCATCAATGCGTTACAAAAATGTACTTGTCTGCGAAATGTTTATCTTAATGTGGAATGACGACCCAGGCATTTGGCAAATATCGCATGCCCACTCTCGTGCTAGTAGCTGGCTTAAGCAGTAATTCCCCGTTTTTTATCATGGTCGTGGAGCCGCCGCCATCCATAGCAATTGCATTTACAGCATTATACTTCTCGAACAAATGAGCCATATCCGACATCGAGGCGCCGCGGTGGGTTTTATTCCAATAAAAACGACCATCAGTAATAATCATTACCACACTGCCGTTCTGCCTTTGCCCAATTGCGGTTCTTGGAGCCCATCCCCAGGCACCATCAAGATTTGCTGATACTCGGTTTACGCCGTTTACGATTAATTGGGGGCCAAAGCTGACAGCTTCCCGAACCCCTAATTTCAAAAGTTGCTTTACGGAGTAGTTCCCAGTAATAAATTCTCCGTCTTTTAGAAATCCGCCTACTAGCTGTGGGGTATTTCGATCTCCACCGGAAAGGACGTTTCCGTTACTAATGACAATACCAAGCATTTGTCCACCAGAACCTGTACCGCCTTTATCGACAAACCCGCCCGCATTAATACCTGCGATGGCATTATTTTCTTTTATTAAATCAGAAAGAGCTTCTCCCTTATAAGAATACTTCGAAGCAACTAAATGAACGGTGGTTGAATCTGGTATGATCATTACTTTCGCCGTAAAATTAGCAGTATTGACAGTTTCAACTTGAATGGATTCCGATAAACTAGGCTTCATAGCCGCTTTTGCAACTTGATTATTTTTTTGTTCTGTTATTTTTGATTCAACCGTTTTCGGATTCTTCCAAGCATCATACAACGCATCAAATTCTGATTTAGAAAGTAAAAAACGCAAATATTTAACATATTGGGGATGCTGTGTTGAAAGAACGGATCCCACTAACAATCTTCGGTATTGCAAACCTTGATCTGTTCCATATAGAAATCCACCTCCAGCTACGAGGAAAATCAGGAATAGCATCAAAAAAACACGCCGTAAACGATTTTTCTTTCGTTTTCGTATAGAGCGGGTCATATATTCGGCATCACGAGTAATCAGATCCATGCCATGTCTCCTTTGCAAACAAAATTAAAAACTGAATTTATCATACATAGGCGGTAGAAGTCTTACAAGTTAAATTTTCATGAAATTACTCTAATTTTGTCAATTTCCGGTAGATCATGCAGAAATCATCCGTTCAAACTCTTAAAGAGAATCAAGTTTTTTTCAATAGACACACTATTTAGGGGGGATAATCGTTTCAAGAGTATTTTTACTTTTAAAAAATACGATGAAGGGTATATAAAATAGTATACGGAATACTATCTACTCGCTTTATACATTCCGTAATCATATCAACTACTAAGGGAGGAAGATTGATGTATTTTCGATCATTTTTTGATGAAAGGCTTGCCCACATGTCTTATTTTGTCGGCTGCCAGCGAACAGGGGATGCGATCGTGATTGATCCAGCCAGAAACATTGAGCCATATCTAGAAATAGCTAAAAGAGAAGGCTTTGAAATCATTGGGGTTACTGAAACCCATATCCATGCTGACTATTTGTCAGGAGCTAGAGAATTGGCACACCGCAATGGAGCAAAGCTGTATTTGTCAGATGAAGGGGACAAGGATTGGAAATACGTTTATGCAAAAGATTATGATCATCAGTTCTTGAAAGATGGATCCAATTTTACTATTGGAAACATTCACTTTAAGGTTTTGCATACACCAGGCCATACTCCTGAAAGTATTTCGTTTTTGCTTACAGATGAAGGCGGAGGGGCAAAAGCTCCAATGGGGATGTTTACAGGAGATTTCTTGTTTGTAGGGGATGTCGGCCGGCCTGATCTGCTCGAAAAGGCAGCAGGTGTAACAGGTACTTCACAAGCGGGAGCCAAGCAAATGTTTGTATCCCTACAAAAAGTTGAAGATCTGCCTGATTTTTTGCAAGTATGGCCGGCCCATGGTGCTGGAAGTGCTTGTGGGAAAGCTTTAGGTGCTGTACCAATGTCAACACTTGGCTATGAAAAACAATTCAATTGGGCATTCCAAATAAAAGACGAGGATAAATTCGTTGAGGCATTGCTTGAAGGTCAACCGGAACCACCTAAATATTTTGCGCAAATGAAGAAACTGAACAAACTGGGGCCGGATCTGTTAAAAAATGAAGAGACTCCTAAAAGGTCGCTTCCTGTAGAAACCAATGCCGACCTTGTGGATACAAGGCCAGCAAAAGATTTTGCGGCAGGACACGTAAAAGGCTCGATCAACATTCCCTTCAATAACTCATTTGTCAATTGGGCTGGCTGGCTGTTAAGTTATGATCGTAATATCGTGTTCATTGCCTCCAAGGAAGAAGTGCCTGAAATTAAAAAAGCGCTGCAATCAATTGGACTTGATCGCTTCTCAGGATATATACCGATTGAAGAACTTGGGAACGATTTGGAATCATATCAGAATGTTTCGGTAACAGAAGCAAGAGAACTGATCGATGATGATGATTACTTTGTGGTGGATGTTCGAAATCAGAGTGAATGGGATGCCGGCCACATTCCTGGAGCGTATCATTATATGTTAGGAAATTTACCGAATAGGCTGGTATCACTGCCGAAAGATAAAAAGATCCTTACCCAATGTCAAGGTGGGGGAAGATCGGCTATTGGTGCAAGCCTTCTTCAAGCAAAAGGTTTCACTGTTTTAAACTTAGAAGGCGGATTCTCGGCCTGGGAAAGAGCAGGACTTCCAACTAAAAAAGATTAACCATAAAATGATCCTCTGCGAAAAAGGCGGAGGATCGCTTTATGATGAACAAAATTTTTTGCAGGTTTTACATAAAAAATTATAAAATAAGAGAAGTGATCGAGAAGGGCGTTTGAAATCAAGACCTTTAACGATCCTCAACCATTTCATAGGAGTGATATTATATGATGAAAACGACGATACATTGGACTGATAAGATGGCATTTAAAAGTATAACACCTTCGGGTCATGAAATTCGTATTGATGCTGCCGAGGCAATTGGCGGAACAAACAGCGGTGCAAGACCGACCGAATTGCTATTAAATGCTGTTGCCGGCTGCACTGGGATTGACATCATTTCCATTCTTCATAAAATGCGTTTAAACCCAACCGCTTTTTCAATGGAAGTTGAAGGAAACCGCGCCGATGATCATCCAAAACGGTTTACCGATATCAATATTCATTATGCCCTTGAAGGAGACCTTCCGGAAGACAAAGTAATTAGGGCGATCCAACTATCGAAGGATAAATACTGTTCAGTTGCCCATTCGCTAAATTCAAAAGTGACAGCAAGTTATTCAATCAATGGCGGAGAAGTTAAAAAATTGGATTAAGTTTTCAAACAAAGACCGTGAACAGTTGTCATTACAACAATTCACGGTTTTTTAGATTCCTGCATTTTGTCAAAACCGCCCGACTTTTTTCGTATTTACAAGAATTTAATCGAAAAATTTTTCGTTTGGCATTATAATATAACAATGTTAAGATTTTTTTCATGAAGGAGGTAAAATTTCAATGGGATGGACATTAGCCGTGCTGTTTGGTCTATCAGCTATATTGCTGATTCTGTCTAGTATAAAATCATTAAAAGCAGCGAAGGAAGAACAGA
>JAKACS010000147.1 GCA_021821235.1 Bacillota bacterium | reverse complement strand
TCCATGTTGTCTACCTCATTTCTTTAAAATTTCAATTTTATATTCAGGATTTATGACCTAGTCATAATATGTAACAATAATAGAACTTTTCCATATTCAATGTAAAGTTATAAACGTCATATATCTGGATTAATTTGTCGTTTTTTTATGATTTTTATTAAAAAATCTAAAAGGATAAGGGTTATGCCCTTATCCTCTATCGCAATTCTTAAGATTTCATTGATGGTTCATGCCAATACTCCATCATCATTCCTTCGTTTTTCAATTGAGTTAATAATCTGGCCACGGTCAAGTTCATGGACAGTATCACACAGTATTTCAATATCCTCTTTGCCATGGCTGGCAAGGATAATTGTTTTGCCCCGATCCCTTAGGTCTAAAAGAAGCTTTCGGATATCCGCAACACCCCGATTATCCAAGCCATTCATCGGTTCATCTAGAATAAGGATGTCCGGGTCTTCCATCAGCGCCTGGGCAAGTCCAAGACGCTGCCTCATCCCTAAAGAATATTTTCCAACTTTTTTCTTACTTTTCGAATCCAAACCAACTTTTTCAATTACGTCAAGAATTTCTTCTTTAGAAATTTTCTTTTTGATTGCGGCCAGAAACTTTAAATTTGTATAACCATCATAGTTTGGGAGAAAACCGGGGGCTTCAATAATAATGCCGACACTCTCGGGCACATCACAATCTTTGCCGATTTGCTGTTTGCCTACTTGAATCGTTCCGCTTGTCGGAATCACAAATCCGCAAATACACTTTAACAGCATTGTCTTCCCAGAACCGTTTCTGCCGATTAAGCCATGTATCTTGTTTTTCTCCAGTGAAAGCGAGATTCCATCTAAAACCGTTGTATCTCCAAATTTTTTTGTAACATTATGAACCTCTATTGCTACGTGCATCTTTACTAGCTCCTCTCTCCCCTTAAATTGGCGGTAAAACATGAATACTTTGCTTACGATTAACGAGAATAGCCGATATGATCATTAATCCAATCAGTAGTGCGAAACCAATATAAATATAGGTAATCGATGGCATTTGCGTCGTTCCTTCAATATCGATTCGGTTTAAATTGCTCCATGAAACAGGCGAAAAACGATAGAGAGCTGGTTTATCATTAATAGCTGCATCCAATACAAGGAAAAAGGATGCAGTTAGCACGCCAAATATCCTTGTATTCGTAAGGGAATTTAAAACATAAATAATCAACCCTAAAAAAACACCAGCCAACCATGACAGTAAAAAGGAAAACCACATCGCCTGAACTGGAGTAAAGTAATGAAGAGTACTGGAAGTTATGAACATTTTAACACCCGCCATGCCGGCAGCATTTGTATTTGCAAGCGTTCCAAGAGCCTTCCCCCATTCCGGCGTAAATTGAATAGCCGTAATGTTAATGACTATTGTTATGATCATTAAAAAGAAAAAGTAAATAACGGTAGCGATAAAAATATAGCCTATTTGGCCAAAACTCCAAGGAAGTCGACCACTCCTTGCAATGACGTATGGCTGATTTTCATCTATAAATGGCGCATCGCTAAACAGCAATATCAGCGGAAAAAAGAAAAGCAGCTTTATAAATTTTTGCGTAAACAGAAATGGAAACAGCCAAGGGGAAACATTGATATTAATATCTTTGGCAAAATCAATGACTTCCTTTGTAAAGCTTTGTGTCAAAATAACAAGCAGAATCGCGATAACCCAAACGCGATAATTTGTTGACCATTTGCGAAAATTTTGATTGCAAACATAACGTGCCGTATTAAACAACTTCATTGCGTACCCGCCTCCTGACCTGGTAACTAAAGAGCAGACCTGCTAAAATTGAAAATAGGATAAATATAAAAAGGAAGTAAACAAAACTAATAAAGGGTCCCTGGTGAATGACATCCGCACTTTTTGTTATTAAATAAAGGTTTAGCCATTTTGGAAGAATCCAAGTAAGTTGCTCCAAAAAATAGCTTGCAATTACAGCAGCAGCAACTGCAACAAAATGGATGGGAATAAAGGCGGAGACAGCAAGTCCAACTACCGACCATAAAGCAGCAGCCAAACTAAAAACAAAAATTTGCACCAATAAAAATAGAATCGGAAATTCTCCTACAGCCAATGATCCAAAAGGCTGATAAGCTGATTGATCAAAATTTTTGCTTGGAAACAAGGGAACTTTAAGCGAGAGGATTGCTATAAAAAGAATTAGCCCAATAAATACAGTTAAAAATCCACTAACAAAGCATGTAAAAACCTTTGACCAGACATATTTAGTTAATCCAGTTCGGATGACAATAGGTTTGATGTATTGAAATTTCCAATCACTGCAAAAACTTGCGACATAAGGAAGGGCGGCAAATAAAACAACCAATTTTTTTAACATCGTTAAACTAATGAAAATATCAAAACTATAGGTAACTGTTACACCTGCCTCAATAGTGGAAATTCTCTCCCAAATACTGATAAAACTCAGAGCTGTGACTCCAATGATAGAGAGATAAAAAACTGGAGAAGAAAATACTTGCATAAAAGACATTGCTAAGACCCTTCTTTTCATTTTCATCGTTCACCTCCACTTCGAATTTCTTGACCAGTTTCAGCATTGATTAGGATGGTGAATTCAGTAGAAGTTTTGAACGTACCACCTTTTTTATCATCAACAGTTACCTCCTGTTTGGCCGAGAATACCCAGGCAGGAACAAGCTTGTAGTTTAGTGCCTTATCATTGGACACTGTTGGTACATACTCTAATGCAATTTTAGAGACCCTAACAGGATCTGTCAGTAAAACATTCTTATACTTGTTTTTGACTTTCGCAAGAGCTGTTTCCAAAGTAATCGGGGTTATCTTTTCTTTTAGAATTTTCCCTACTTCGTAGATTCCACTGGCTGTAAAGTAAATTAAACCACCTTTCGTAACAACCCCCATAATCCGACTTCCTGTTGCGTTCATTTGATTTGCAGGATTGGCATAACCTTTATTGGTAATGTTTATATTGTCATAAACAACTGGAAAAATAACCGCATAGGCTTCATCAGCCTTTTCCCATTTACGTGGAGGTACCCCATTTTTTGTTTCATAGTCCTCCCACTCACTTTCCAATGTTTTTAAATCGAGAGCAACAACTTCTGGTTTTCCTAAATTCGAAATTCCCACTCCATTGGCTGCATTCTTTACCGTTTCAATGGCGATATTTTTATCAATGTTCTCTAGTGTTGTCTTATTAAACACTTCTTTTAAATCTGAACGAATAAAATAGGTAGTGCCGCTTAGAACATTATCGTATTCGCGATCTTCAAAGTAAGGGGTGCTATATACTAAGGAACCATATTGTTTTGTCAAATAGGATCCATCCGAGAAATCGAAGAATTTATCTTTATATTCTGGAAAAAGCCAGTTCACAACTTCATTGGTTTTTACTACCTTTTTGTTTTTCAGAAATACTTTTTTTGTTTGTTCCTCATCAAAATTCTTTAAGAAAATAGTGTTGGTTTTTAAATTTTTAGCATTAGCTCCGATTATATCTGCCTTTACAGATAAGTTCTTATCCAATTTGATATTTACAAATTTAGGTGTAGTGCTTTTGGGGTTATTGAGCTTTAATGAACTAGAAGGCTCCTTCTGTTCACCTGTTGGAAAGGAACAAGCACTTAGTAGAACAGAAAAGATAAAAACTGATAGTATCGCGACTTTTTTCATTACATATCCTCCCACTATGCTTAATCTAAACATGTAAAAAATAAAGACCGATGCAGGTAATCGGCCTATTCTTTGAAAAAGAAAGTTATCAGGTATTATGAGTACCAATATCCTTCAGCAAATACATTATATACATCAGTATCAGCCTGAAGATACAAAGAAGTTCCTTTGCCAACAAATGTAGAGTAGCCCTGTACTATCCTTGAAGCATTACTCGGAGTTACTCTTATATATCCAGTATACGAAGTTGCACTAGTGCTAGGATAGAGCCTTACATTATAATAAAATCTATCACTATCAACGATATTATGATTTGTTGTATAAATATAGGCGTTCTGTTCATTGTCATCTTTTGGATTTGGAGCAGAATAGGCTACTCCACTATTAACAGATGGATTTACACTAAAGGAAAAGCCTTTTTTGCAGCAAATCCAGAAGGTGCAAAGATTGAAAATGCAATAGCGGCAGTTAGCAACCCTGAAATCAATTTCTTTTTCTTCATTCTTGTTTTCTCCCCTTTTAAAAAAATTTATATAGAATCTGTCAGTGACCTGCATGGCAGATTGCTATTGCTTTGAAATTCCTTCATTGCTTAAAACAATGAAATTGATAACCCATCATTGATTTTCCATAATATTTCCTTTACTCTTAGTATAGATAGAATTATAGAGATGATATGAAAAGGTAAAATGAAATTAAAATAAAGATAAAATAAAGATTTATATTCATAGTTTGATAGAGTGGTGAAAAATTGATGCAGACGGTACTAATTGTGGAAGATGAAGATATTTTAAGAGAAATTGAAAAGGATTATTTTTCTTCGGAAGGGTATGACGTGTTGGAGGCCCGTGATGGAGAAGAAGCATTAGTTTTATTTGAGCAAAATAATATTAGCTTAATCATTTTGGACATTATGATTCCTGGGGTTGACGGGTGGTCTGTATGCAGGCGGATTCGAAAAAAGTCAAATTGCCCGATCATCATTTTGACTGCCCGAACAGATGAAGATGACACATTGCTCGGGTTTGAATTGGGGGCGGATGATTATGTGACAAAACCCTACAGTCCGCAAATCTTATTAGCAAGAGCAAAACGTTTGTTAGATACAAACCGACATTCGCCCCAACAAGTAAATGAAAACTCTTTCTCACTTAATGGAATCCACATCCATATCCCGTCGCGTTTAGTCAAAATAAATGAAGAAATCATCCACTTAACCCATACAGAGTTTGAAATATTGCTATTTTTAATCACAAACAAAGGTATCGTTGTCACAAGAGAACAGTTAATTATGTCCATTTGGGGATACGAATTTACCGGTGATGACAGAACCATCAACACCCATATGCGAAACTTAAGAAACAAACTCGGCTCAAAGGCAAATATGATTAAAACGATTGTCCGAACAGGCTACAAATTTGAGGATTCAATATGAGAATGGGAATTTTAACAAAATTATTTTTGCTGACGACGGCCTTATGTACGTTTATAGTTGCAGCCATTTTTATCGGGCAAATGATTTTTTTTAAATCATTTTATGTAGACAAAAAAACGAATGAGATCCAACTTCAAATGGAAGCCTTCCAAAAAAATTATCGCAAGAACAGTAGGAATCATCAACAATTGATGAAATTTAAAGATCAATTTTATAATGACTATAATTCTTGGATAACCGTTCTTGATGGAAATGGAAATGTTAAAGGAGAAAATGATTTTAGCATTGAAATAAGAACTAATGATTCGGAAAAATCTGATTTAACACAAGATTCCCTTGTTGTTCCGTTATACACTTTAATGAATGTGAATGATATTTGGAACAACACTTCTTTTTTTAAGGAAGGCATGTCAGTAAAACTCTTCGGACTCAAGCAGGGAAAAACCTTGATTCCGATCGAACTCAACTCATCTTTTCCTATTCCCATGAAGAACGATCAACTCCAAAAAAAATATAATAGTTACAAACCCGAAAATGAGGCAACTGGAAGTTCTGATTATTATTCCGCAACTGGAATTATTACAAAAGTGAGCTTGCCAAAATTCGGTTCCGTTTCAAAGTCACTTACGACTAACGACCTATTTCTCGATCAAATAAGAGAATTCCAAGCAGAGCTGTTATCAAAACAACCTACTACTGCAGTTAGCTCGGAGGGAAACTCCACCTTAATGATAAGAAATTTTGAAAAAAACGGCGTAAAATATAAATTGTTAATACAACCGTTTAAATCTGATGATGGATCGACTGAATATATATTCTCGATGACTTCCTTACAGCCGCTTGATGAGGCGGTTAACATGATGAAGGATTATTTCATCTATCTTGTTATGTTTGTTTTCATTCTCATTTTTCTTGCTTCTTTCTATTTTTCTAGAAAGATTGCAAATCCACTGTTGCAAATCAATGAAACGACAAAAAGAATAGCTGGTTTAGATTTTAGCGAAAAGCTTCCGATTAGATCCAATGATGAGATTGGTACATTATCTGAGAATATTAATCTCCTTTCCGATACAATACAATCCTATATAATAAAATTAAGGCTGGATATTGAGAAGGAACGACAGCTGGAAAACACCCGAAAACAGTTTATTTCCGGCGTCTCTCATGAATTAAAAACGCCATTAAGCGTAATGCAGAGCTGTGTTTCTATTTTAAAAGACGGAGTAGCCAGCCATAAGAAGGATTATTATTTTGCAGCAATGGAAAAAGAAGTCGAAAAAATGGACCAATTGATCGTTGATATGCTAGAGCTGGCCAAATTGGAATCGGGAACATACAAGATGGATATGGGAACATTTTTTATCAATGAAACGATTGCTTATTTATGTAGAACTTTAGCAATTGAAATAGGAAGAAAGCAATTGCAGCTTACACTGAAGCTACTTCCCATTGAAGTGGTGGCCAATGAGCGAAGGATTGAACAGGTTCTGACTAATTTTATTATCAATGCGATCAAACATACTCCGGAGGGTGAAAAAATTTTTATTACGATGACAGAGGAAAACGAAAGAGTAAAAATAGCGATCGAAAATACCGGGGTCTCTATTCCAACCGAAGATTTAGGTAAAGTATGGGATCGTTTTTATCGCAATGACCCGTCACGCAAGCGCACACAAGGCGGAACAGGCTTAGGGTTAGCGATTTCCAAAAATATTTTGGAACTGCACCATGCAGAATATGGCGTTCATAACACCAAGAGAGGCGTATTGTTTTACTTTTATTTAAAGAAACAACATTTTCTAACTGACTAATCATTAGCTTGGTTAAGAAATACAATGAGATTAAGAGAATGTTAAATTCAAAAAGAAATCAGAAAAAAAGAGGCTTCTCCTTCATAACTTATGAAATGACCATTGTTTTATCTGCTGTGAAGCCTCGCAGAACTTCATCCAACAAAAACGAATGCGTAACAAACCTAGTTTAACAGAATTGATTTTTTTATTGGATAAAGGGATAGCACTAATTCAAAGTTTCTGTTAGTTAGATTTAGCCAGTCCTGTTTAGTAAATTGGCTTTCAATCATTGTGAATGGTAACTCCAATGTTCGTACTTCTCCCGGTTTTAAACCAGGACTCACCGTAGCATTGTCTCCATTTAATACATTGTATAGATCTAAATTAATTCCATTCGAAAATCCGGAAGACTCTAGTACAAAAGGATATACTTCTAATTTCACTTGTTTGGTGCTCA
>JAKACS010000146.1 GCA_021821235.1 Bacillota bacterium | reverse complement strand
TACGAAGCAGCGATAAGGGGAAATATCAAAGATGATTCGAATTGCAGGCCAAGTGGTAAATGACGAAGTATTAAAACGAAAACTAGTGGATGTACATCATTACTTGGAAAAACAAATGGACGGAGAAAATGCTAACAAAATCAGACAACTGGCAAAAAAACTGCAAAAACAAGAATTTACTCTTGCTTTCTGTGGGCATTTTTCTGCGGGCAAATCGACAATGATCAATAAAATACTTGGTGCAGATATTCTGCCATCCAGCCCGATTCCAACAAGTGCCAATCTCGTCAAAGTAAAGTCTGGCAAAGATTATGCAAAGGTTTATTTTAAAGAAGAGAAACCGCGTATTTATTTAGCACCATATGATTACAATTTAGTAAAAAATTATTGTAAAGATGGCGATCAAATCGCTGAGATTGAAATAAGTGATTCAAGGACAAGATTGCCTGCTCACACGGCAATTATGGACACACCGGGCATTGATTCCGCCGACGATGCCCATCGAATCGCTACAGAATCAACTATCCATCTTGCTGATCTTGTTTTTTACGTGATGGACTATAATCATGTGCAAGCAGAGCTGAATTTCCTGTTTACAAAGGAATTAACGGAAGCTGGAAAAGAGGTCTGCCTTGTAATCAATCAAATCGACAAACATCGGGAAGATGAAATCAGCTTTAGCGAATTTAAGCAATCGATAACGGCTTCGTTTGCTGCCTGGGGTGTTAAACCTGATCGGATTTTTTTCACATCGATGAAAAAAAACGATCATCCTTTAAATGAATTTTCCGAATTGCTGCAATTTATAGCTGGAAAAATCGCTGTCAAAGATGAATTTTGGTTGCAGGCAATTGATCAGTCATTGAAAAAGATTGCCGGGGACTATTTGCAGCAAAAACGAAGCCAGGTTGAAGAGAAGCTGCAATCAGGAAAAGATTTAATCAATCAGATGTCCGATGATGAAAAAGAATTAATACCGGAAAATTTTAATCGCTTGCGCAACGAACTTGAACAGCAGAAAGAAAAAAAGGACGATGCGGTTAAAGCTTTTGACGAAGAAATTGAAAAAACTATGAAGAATGCTTATTTGCTGCCATTTGAAATAAGAGCATTGGCAGAAGCCTATTTAGCCGCTCGCCAGCCCGAGTTTAAAGTCGGATTCGTATTAACAAAGAAAAAGACCGATTTGGAACGTAAAGCAAGGCTTGAACGTTTTTATCAGGATATCCTCGCCAAAACAAAATCCCAAATTGAATGGCATATTCGGGAGTATTTGGGACAATTTCTAAAAATGGCCAAGTTAGACACTCCCGAGCGATCGACGATTGTACAGTCATTTACTGTTACCTTTCCGTCAGTTTTGCTGATCAATGCAGTGAAACCAGGAGCCGGGCTAACGGGGGAATATGTTTTACACTATTGCAATGATGTAGCAGATGCTATTAAAGCAACTATTAAAAAACAATTGGCAGCAATAAGAGAGGATTTTCTGAAGGACTTCAGCGAAACGCAAACGGAACAAACGAAGCACCTAGTTCAAAAATTCAACCTAGCTGAACAATATTTTCTTGCCTATCAAGAGATAAAACAGAAAGAATTGGAGTTGCAAGAAGAACATCGAAAACTGGAAGAACTTTTGCAACAAACAAAGCCGATAGAGGAAACGGATCATGAGCCGCTTTTTATTGAGGAAGAAGAGGAATTTGAAATTGTCACCGACGGAGGAAAAAAGGAAGCCATTCGTTTGAATTCGCCATTTGAAAGAATGGATACAAAGGCACTGAAGCAACAAGCAAATGTCAGCAGTACGAATCAATCTGTCAATCGTTTGCGGCAAGTAGCAGACGATTTGGAGATCGCATCCAAGCTGATTGAAGATCTTCCTGGTTTTCAGAAAACGGCACAAGAATTGGCAGAAAAAGCCTCAAGGCTTGAGCAGAAGGGATTTACTGTTGCCTTGTTTGGGGCGTTCAGTGCCGGAAAGTCATCGTTTGCCAATGCATTAATGGGTGAAAAGGTTTTACCCGTTTCACCGAATCCAACAACAGCAGCCATCAACAAAGTAATGCCGGTAACAGATGAAAATCCCCATGGCACAGTTCTTGTAAAATTTAAAGCTCCTGATGGAATGCTTGGGGATGTTAATCATGCTTTGAAAATGTTTGATCTTGAGGCGAGCTCTTTTTCTGAAGCACTAGAAATAATTGATGCGAGCCTTGCTTTAGAATCTGAAGAGAATCGAATGAATAAGACGCATCTTTTCTTTTTACAGGCATTTAAAAACGGCTGTAAAACGTATCAAAAACGGCTGGGAACTGTTTTTAAAACAACCGTTGCCGAATTTGCCGAATTTGTCGCCAACGAAGAAAAATCGTGTTTTGTTGAATCGATTGAATTGTATTTTGATTGTGAATTTACAAGAAAAGGAATCACCCTTGTTGATACGCCGGGAGCAGATTCAATTAATGCGCGCCACACCGGGGTAGCATTTGATTACATTAAAAATGCAGACGCCATTTTATTCGTAACATACTACAATCATGCGTTTTCAAAAGCAGACCGTGAATTTTTGATTCAGCTCGGCCGTGTGAAAGATTCATTTCAGCTTGATAAGATGTTTTTCATCATCAATGCTATCGACCTAGCTGAAAGCGATGAGGAAAAAGAAACGGTTGAACAGTATGTTTCTGAACAGCTTAATGCCTATGGGATTCGAAATCCCCAGCTATACTCCCTTTCCAGCCTTTTAGCCCCTAATATCAAGGGGGATGCTGCCACTTCAAATCCTGGCCTGCCGACATTTCGGGACGCTTTTTATTCCTTTATTGAAAAGGATTTGACGAATATGGCTGTTTCCGCCTCGGTTGCTGAATTGAACAGGGTCACCAAGCTCATTGATAAGCTTGTGCGAAGTTCAATGGAAGATGAGGCAGCAAAGCAGCAAGAAAGGTTGAAACTTGAACGGGAAAAGCAGCAAATTCATACTTTTTTATGCGGGCAACCGGCTAAGACGCTGCAAATGCGGCTCGAGCAAGAGGCCGAAGAGCTTTTATACTATATGAAGCAGCGGGTCTTTTACCGTTTTGGCGATTTCTTTAAAGAGGCGTTCAATCCTTCTGTGTTAAAAGAAGACGGAAGAAATGTAAAAAAAGCATTAAACCAAGCATTAGATGAATTTCTTAAAAGCATCGGATTTGACTTTGTACAGGAGCTTAGAGCGACAACCGTACGATTGGATCGGTTTGCCGAAAAAATTTTAAACGATTTCCAAGAAATGATGGGTCGAAAGCTATCCGAAATTAATCCTGATTTGGCATTGGCGGCATTTGAATTTAAAAATGAAGAGCAGCTTTTGTTTGAACCGGCGTTCGATCAGCTTGATCAGCGGATTTTTACAAAAGCATTGGTCTATTTTAAAAATCCTAAATCGTTTTTTGAAAAAAATGAGAAAAAACGGATGAGTGAAGAAATATACGAACAGTTAAACCCGCTGGCAGATAGCTATTTAAAAATGCAACTTAACCGATTAAGTGATTACTACCGGGATGTGCTGGCGAAAGAAAGTCTAAGGCTTACAGAGGAGATTGCACAACAGGTTGAAAGCTTTTATGTAAGCATGGAAACCACCCTTGGCGGTGGAGTTGCACTAGACCGGTTAATTGAAATTCAGCAATGCCTGCAAATAAAGTATTAAATCCTAAGTCGGCAGCTTTAGCGGCTGGATTTCGTATGATGATAATAAAAACGAACCGTGAATTTGGCAATGTATGATATAATAAAAGGCATGCTTTTTGACACTTATTCTAAATCGGGGGGATCTTTCCTTGCAAAAGCAAAAACCTTCTCTCATGCTTGTAGACGGTATGGCATTGTTGTTCCGTGCATTTTATGCCACCGCGGTAACAGGCCAATTTATGATCAATTCAAAAGGAATTCCAACAAATGGAATCTACGGGTTTGTCAAACATTTAATGACAGCCTTTGAATCATTCAATCCATCCCATGTTGCAGTTTGCTGGGATTTGGGAAGCAAAACTTTTCGCTCAGAACTGTACTCTGATTATAAAGCCAATCGATCTGAGCCGCCTATTGAACTTTTGCCACAATTTGAACTAGTAAAAGAAGTTGTCGCTTCATTTGATATTCCGAATATCGGTGTTACCGGGTTTGAAGCAGATGACTGCATTGGAACAATTGCTCATCAAGCAAAAGATTCAGCAAATGTGACCATTTTAACGGGTGATCAAGACATCCTTCAGCTTTTGGACGATTCCATATCGGTTGCCTTGTTGAAAAAAGGATACGGTAACTATCTTGTCCACACGCCTGATTCTTTTTTTGCTGAAAAGGGTATTTCCCCAAGGCAAATGATCGATTTAAAAGCTTTAATGGGGGATACAAGTGATCATTACCCAGGCGTAAAAGGGATTGGCGAAAAAACGGCTCTGAAACTGCTTCAAGAGTATGAACATATTGAAGGAATTCTTGCCAATCTGAATCAGCTTACAAAAGCGAACAAAACAAAGATCACTCAAGACTTGGAAATGTTGCATCTATCAAGAAAGCTTGCAGAAATAAAATGCGATGTTCCTGTCAGTTGCGGGCTGGAAGAAGCCAAGCTGAAATTTTCAAATGAAAAAGTACTAAGCAAATTTTCGGAATTGGAATTGCGAGGTCTCCATCGCATCCTTTCAGCTGAATCTGCAAATGTTTCATAATGATGTTAAAAAAGGCTGCCTTTCACTATGTAAAGGCAGTCTCTTTTCAAAGAAGACTGATCCTTGTTGATAAATGTAAGCCCATCATTCTTCTTTTTATTTTGTGTTTTTCTTTTTTGCTGCGTTTTCCAACTTGCTTTTTGGCTCCGCAGCAAATTCTGCATCTTGACCATATCCTTGCGGCGTTACACCAGAAGCCTTTACACCACGGTTGGTATGATGCCTTTTACTCATCTAACCCTCACCTCCGTTTAATAGTATTCCCTGGTGGAATAATAAAACACCGGATTCCAAACATGAAAAAATGAGGTGAACGAAATGAACAAAGGGGTTTATTTTGCCCTTTTTAGTATAGGTCTTGCCCAGGGTCTAAAAATTCCCATCCATTATGTAAAAAAGAAAGAATGGCGACCACAGGTATTTTTTGAAACAGGCGGAATGCCAAGTTCCCATTCAGCCGGGGTTTCCACCTTAACAACGTATATTGCTTTAAAGCGCGGTCTTCCAACTTTTGACTTCGCCCTTTCGCTTATCTATGGATTAATTGTAATGTATGATGCTCAAGGAATCCGCCGGCAGACCGGAGAACTGACACTGAAAGTAAATTCCATGGACGAGCTGTTGGAGAAAATTAACAAAGAAGAAACGGTTCCCTTTAAAGAGGAACCACCGAAAAAACTTAAAGAAATGCTTGGCCATCAGCCGGAAGAAGTTGTCGGTGGTGCTATTTTGGGTGCTGTGGTAGGGATCATCGGTCACTTGTTGACAAAAAAAGATAGAAAAAGGCTCTTTCATAAGGTAAAATTTAAGGAGTGATTTTAGAGAGACTATGGAGAGAGGAATGACACAGTCGGGTGCAGACGGTGGAACAATACTTATTCGACTTAAAGGGCCGGGGATTTCACTTTCAGGAAGATGTGATCGGTTTTATCTATTTTGGAAAACGCTATACAAGTGCATCGGATGAAATCACCAATACAGCCATCGAACTGACGCTGAAGGCCCAAAAAGGGTTTGACGGCAGTTTTTATATCGCTTTGCTCGAAACCTTAACAGCCAATAACATCACGACAAGAAAAGCCGCTTTGCGGTTTATAAAAGATAAGGAACTTTTAACAATTTAAAAAAATAACTCCCTTTTTACGAAAGGGAGTTATTTTTAAACTGTTTTTTCGATAATGAAAATTTCAAGCTGGGAAGCTCCGCAAAGAGCATACCCGCAAAAATAAACAGACAGCCGATCAAAGCTCCGGTCGTTAAGCGTTCATTTGCCCATACATACCCCGTTATCGCTGCAAAAACAGGTTCCATTGCAAAAATAAGCGCTACCCGTGTAGTCGTTGTATATTTTTGGAATTGCGTTTGTGCTAAAAACGCAAATGCAGTGGCGAACAATGAAGTGATCAACAGTGCAAGATAAACATTTTTTGATAACAGCAATTCCCATCGGAACGTATTTCGCCAATCTTCAAATAGAAATGAAGTGATCGAAGACAGAAATCCAACGGTGGCGATTTGGATGACTGTCAGTAATAATGTTGGATAATTTGCCGCAAATTTACCAATGAAGACAATATGCAGCGCAAAGCTAATTGCGCAAAAAAAGACAAAAACATCCCCGATGTTAAGCGGCGAAAAATCGGTAGCCGTTAACAAAAAAAGTCCCACTGCTGCGATGACAACACCCATAATTGCATTGCGGTTTAGCGATTGTTTTAACAATACCATTGAAAACAATGGAACAAGGACAACGCTTAGGCCAGTAATAAAACCTGCTTTTGAAGAAGTCGTATAAAGCAGCCCGATTGTTTGGGTTGCATAGCCTAAAAATAACCAAAAACCGATAAAAACGCCTGTTAAAATAGCTTGCTTATTGAGCTGCGTTAACTGTTTTTTTTCAAAAAAAATTAACCAAAGAGCTAATAGGATTGCTGCCAACAAAAAGCGAACTCCATTAAACGCAAGGGGCTCAAGGGTACTGATGGCGTTTTGTACAAGTACAAACGTGATTCCCCAGATAAATGTAACGACCAGCAAACTGCCCTCGGCAATGAGTGATTTATGCATGGTCTTATAATTCCTCCAATGGATTTGCTCGAATTGCTTTGCGTGCGAGTTCATCGGCTACATTATTTTCGCGGCTCGGAATCCATTTCATAAAAAAAAGCTCAAACCTTTTTGAAAGCTGCAGAGCATTGTCCAGCAATGGGGAAAATTGCTTGTTTTTTGCGAATTCCTTTTCTATGGCGCGGTTCACTAATTCGGAATCAGTGCGGAAAGAAACTGTTTTGTAGTTGTTTTCCAGGCAAATTTCAAGTGCTTTAATCAATGCGTGAAATTCCGCTTCGTGGTTTGACATTACGCCAAGAGGGATTGCGTGCTTTTCCTGAATTCCTTGACCTTTAATAAAGATCCCTGCGCCGCTTGGCCCTGGATTGCCGGCACTGGCTCCGTCAATATAAACTTCAATCAATTTTGCATCCTCCGTTTGCTTCGTTACAAAAATTTTAACATAATTTTTATGCTTTTTTCTAATTTCTTTGCATGGGTATGATAAGAGTAAAGAATCGATAAGAAAGGTTTGAAGAAAATGAAATATAAAATAGAATGGAGTTATCATGTAAAAGGAAAAGAGAAAGTGCCATTTACTTCGGACTATATTTCCGGTGAAGAT
>JAKACS010000145.1 GCA_021821235.1 Bacillota bacterium | reverse complement strand
GGAACATCTGCAGGGCTGTAAAGAATGCGAACAGTTCTTTAATGAATTGAAACGAACAATTGCATTAATAAAAGGAACAACAAGCCTGCAGGTAGCAAATGATTTTACCGACCGTTTACTGGCGAAGCTGCCAAAAGAGAAGAGAACGATTGGCATTCAGCGCTGGCTGCGGAACCATCCCTTTATTGCTGCAGCTTCCTTGTTTTTAGTGCTGATGATGGGAAGTTTTGTTTCAAGCTGGAATCAAGATCGGGAATTTTCCGTTTCAAAGCAAAAAAATTTAATTGTGGAAAATAATACAGTCATCGTACCAAAAGGTGAAGTCGTTAAAGGGGATGTCGTTGTCCGGAATGGGAAGTTGAAAATAGAGGGAGAAGTCGACGGAAATGTAACGCTCATTCACGGCGAAAAATACATGGCTTCTGCCGGAAAGGTAACCGGTGAGATTAAAGAAGTCAATGCAGTTTTTGACTGGATTTGGTATTATCTTAAACAAACAGGGAAAAATATACTTCAAGTTTTCGAAGGAAAACAGAATAATGGGCCATAAACAAATCACTCAAGGGAGTGATTTGTTTTTTGAGCTATACAAATTTTTTCTCCAATATTCTGAACAAACAGGGCAACTACCCCTCTCACTTCACCAAAAACTCGTTTTCGTTACTCAGGTTGTCCGGCATTCGATTACGACAGATTTATGATATAATAGTAAAGTTACTTTTGAATGTTTTTTAGTAAACTTACGGAGGAAGAACAATGCCGTTTGCAGATTTCGATTTTTTGAAATATTTAGCTAGTGCAGTTGATATTCTCCTTGTATGGTACGTCATTTACAAATTGATTATGGTGATCAGAGGGACGAAGGCCGTTCAGCTATTGAAAGGAATTTTTGTCATCCTTCTTGTTCGATTAGTCAGTGAGTTTTTCGGCTTAAAGACTTTAAGCTGGATTATGCAGCAAGCCATCAACTGGGGAGTTCTAGCCATCATTATCATTTTTCAGCCTGAGTTGAGAAGAGCCCTTGAACAGTTAGGAAGAGGGAAATTCTTTTCAAGAAGCACCATCGCTGAAGATGAGGAACAAGAGAAAGCCGTCAATGCAATTGTTAAAGCAACAGATTACATGGCAAAACGGCGAATAGGCGCATTGATTTCAATTGAAAGAGAAACGGGGATGAGCGATTACATCGAAACAGGGATTCCGTTAAATTCCAAGATTTCGTCCGAGCTGCTCATTAATATTTTTATCCCGAATACACCCCTGCACGACGGGGCGGTTATTATTCAAAAAAATAGTGTCGCCGCAGCAGCTTGTTATCTGCCGTTATCGGAAAGCCCGTTTATTTCAAAAGAATTGGGCACGAGGCATCGGGCCGCACTTGGAATCAGTGAAGTAACAGACAGCATAACGGTCGTAGTTTCAGAGGAAACGGGGAGCATTTCCTTAACGAAAAACGGTGAACTGTACCGAGATCTTGATGGGGAAGCTTTTAAAGAAGTTCTTTCGAAAGAATTATTAGTAAACAGCAAAGTGAAATCTAGTTCTTCCGTACGTTGGAATTGGAGGGGGAAGAAAAATGGATAAACTCATGGATAACCCCTGGTTTATAAAAATCATTGCCTTGTTGCTTGCCTTCCTTCTTTATTCGTCTGTTCCCAATACAAGCAATAAGGCAAACGATGTCAATGTTCCGGGGGATCAATCAACGGGAACGATTCCTGACATGCCCCTTAAAGCCTATTATGATACAAAAAACCTGGTTGTTACGGGTCTTCCAGGTACTGTGAATGTAACTTTAAAAGGTCCAACAAGCATTCTTCAGCAGGCTAAAATGCTGAAAAACTTTGAGGTATACGCAGATTTAACAAAAGCTAAGGTTGGTAAGCAAACGGTTAAACTGAAGATAAGAAATTTATCGGATAAATTGATAGCAACATTGAATCCGGCATATGTCAATGTTTCAGTACAAGAAAAAATCACAAAAGAATTTAAAGTGGGCACAGAATTTAATAGCAATTTATTACAAGATGGCTATGCGGCAGGGCAACCGATCGTTGAACCGAATAGAGTAAAAATCACCGGTGCGAAAGATATAATCGATCAAATTACGTATGTGAAAGCAACGCTCGATGTCAAACAGCCAATTTCTGAAACTTTCACGCAAGATGCCCGAATAAGAGTTTTGGATAGGGAATTAAACAAATTGGATGTTATCGTTCAACCTGAGACAGTTAGAGTGACGATTCCTGTGAAAAATACGAGCAAAACCGTTCCTATTAGCATTGTCCAGAAAGGTACTCCGCCGACAGGCGTGAGCATTGACTCGGTTGATCTGGACACGAAAGAAGCGACCATTACTGGAAGTGAAGAAGTTTTGAAAGACACCGACCGTGTAAGGGTTGAAGTGGATGTTAGTAAAATAACGGACGATACAACGCTGACACTGCCTGTTATTATACCCAACGGAATTACAAAGGTATCACCGCAGTTAGTCAAAGCAACAGTTAAAGTCAAAAAACCCGGTCAGAAGACGGTTTCCAGTTTACCAATTAAAACAGAAGGATTATCTGCTCAATATAAAGCTGAGTTTAAGGATCCTGCAAACCAAAGTGTAAATTTGACGGTAACGGGTTCAAGCGATTCAGTAAATACGGTTGCTGCGGCAGACTTCAATGTATATGTTAATCTCGCCAATATGACGGAAGGCAACTATAATGTAAAAATTCAAGTAGACGGGCCACCAAATGTAAATTGGCAGCTGGATAAACAAACGGCGCAAATAACAATATTGAAAAGCAATGCATAAACAGTACAGCTAACCAATCATGAAGGAGCGATTTTTAAAATGGGTAAATATTTCGGTACAGACGGTGTACGCGGAGTTGCAAATAGTGAATTAACACCAGAGTTTGCGTTTAAGTTGGGACGTTACGGCGGCTTTGTGCTAACAAAAGACAAAGAGCGTCCAAAGGTAATTATTGGCCGCGATACGCGCATTTCCGGCCATATGCTTGAAGGAGCGCTAGTAGCTGGCCTGCTTTCAATCGGCGCGGAAGTTATGCGTCTTGGTGTTATTTCAACTCCTGGAGTAGCTTATTTAACAAAAGTGCTTGGTGCACAAGCGGGAGTCATGATTTCTGCTTCGCACAACCCTGTTGCCGATAATGGCATTAAATTTTTTGGCCCGGATGGTTTTAAACTGTCAGACGAACAGGAGCTTGAAATTGAACAACTCATCGATCTGCCGGAAGACCAATTACCCCGTCCAGTCGGCGCGGATCTTGGACAAGTAATTGATTATTTTGAAGGTGGACAAAAATACATTCAATACTTGAAAAATACAGTTGATGAAGAATTCTCCGGCATTCATATCGCATTGGATTGCGCCCATGGAGCCACTTCTTCATTGGCAGCCCATTTATTTGCCGATTTGGACGCGGATCTCTCGACGATGGGAGCCTCACCAAACGGGCTTAATATTAATGCCGGGGTTGGGTCGACTCATCCTGAAGCATTGGCCGCTTTTGTGAAAGAAAAGGGCGCGGATGTAGGCCTTTCTTTTGACGGTGATGGCGATCGCTTGATTGCGATTGATGAAAAAGGAGATATCATAGACGGTGACCAAATTATGTATATTTGCGCGAAGCATATGAAAGAACTTGGCCGCTTAAAGCACGGTACAGTTGTATCTACCGTTATGAGCAACCTTGGTTTTTATAAAGGACTTGAGGCACATGGCATTCACAGTGTGCAAACAGCCGTTGGCGACCGCTATGTTGTTGAGGAAATGAAGAAAAATGGCTTCAACCTGGGCGGCGAACAATCAGGCCACATTATTTTCCTTGATTACAATACAACGGGTGACGGATTGTTGACAGGTCTGCAGCTTGTGAACATTATGAAAATAACGAAAAAGCCTTTATCCGAATTAGCAGGGGAAATGAAAAAGTTTCCGCAGAAGCTTGTCAATGTGCGAGTAACGGACAAACATCATGTAACAGATAATCAAAGAGTAAAAGAAGTAATTGAACAAGTTGAAGCTGAAATGGCGGGAAATGGACGGATTCTAGTGCGGCCATCCGGCACTGAACCGCTTGTCCGTGTCATGGCTGAAGCACCGACCGAAGCCCAATGTGAAGTATATGTCGAGCGGATCGTTACCATTGTAAAAGAAGAGATGGGATTAAGCGAAGCATAGAAGTGAATGATATGCATAAGGGAACGGAACAGCGCCCTTATGCATATTTTATTATGAATGGCAAGGTAAGCATTAGCATAGAGTTTTAGTTGCAAGCTCAGTGTTGCTGAACTAGACCCTTGAATTTTCTGTGCTTGGTCATTTCATTCATTCCGAGTTTATTTCTGGAAACAGTTGACGAAATCCTTGCCAATCATGTAAGATTAACTTGCTTTGCATCATTTAAGGAGAGAAAGGTGGATTGTATTCAATTTTAATAAAAGCGCCTGAGCTAACCCAGGACGTTGGGTTAGTTGACGAGGAGGAGGAGTATCGAAGTGTTCGGCGGATACCTCCCGGTTGCAACGCACGACCGTTAATTTTTCCATAAAAACACTGAGGCAACTTGGTGGACAAATTGGAAAAAGCTGCGACAGGAAACGTTTGAAAAACAGAGATAAGGGGGCAAGTATGCCTCCAAAGCTTCTTGCCCCCTTTTACAGGGAGGAAAAGAAAATATGTGTGGTATTGTAGGATATATTGGAAACAATGATTCAAAGGAAATTTTATTAAAAGGCTTGGAAAAGCTTGAATACAGAGGCTACGATTCTGCAGGTATTGCTGTATTGAATGAGAGCGGCGTGTCTGTTTTTAAAGAAAAAGGACGGATTGCAGACTTGCGCAGCATCGTTGATGAGAGCGTAATGGCGAACGTAGGGATCGGCCATACCCGCTGGGCAACGCACGGAGTTCCAAGCAAAGACAATGCCCATCCACATCAAAGTACGACGAGCCGCTTCACGCTTGTGCATAATGGTGTGATCGAAAACTATGATCTATTAAAGCGTGATTACTTGAAGGATGTAAACTTTGTCAGCGAAACGGATACAGAAGTCATTGTTCAGTTAATTGAACGGTTTGTTAACGAAGGAATGGAAGTGCTTGAGGCTTTCCGCAAGACGTTAAGCCTGCTAATCGGCTCCTATGCCCTTGCTCTTCTTGACCGTGAAAATCCGGAAACCATTTTTGTTGCGAAAAATAAAAGCCCGCTTCTTGTCGGTTTAGGCAATGACTTTAATGTCGTCGCAAGCGATGCGATGGCCATGCTTCAAGTCACAGATCAATTTGTTGAATTAATGGATAAAGAGATTGTGATCGTGACAAAAAATAAAGTAACCATTCAAAATCTTGCAGGCGAAACGATCGGCCGTCAGCCTTACACAGCAGAACTCGACGCAAGCGATATCGAAAAGGGAACATACCCACACTATATGCTAAAAGAAATCGATGAGCAGCCATTAGTCATGCGCAAAATCATTCAAATGTATGAGAATGATAAGAATGAATTAAGCATTGATCAAGAGATTATCGAAGCAATGAATGAGGCTGATCGGATTTATATTATCGCTGCTGGAACTTCCTATCATGCTGGTCTTGTCGGAAAACAGCTGATTGAGAAAGTTGCCAAGATTCCTGTTGAAGTGCATGTCGCAAGCGAATTCAGCTACAATATGCCGCTTTTATCTGAAAAACCATTGTTTATTTTCATTTCGCAAAGCGGCGAAACAGCAGACAGCCGCGCCGTACTTGTACAAGTGAAGGAAATGGGCTATCACGCATTAACGATTACAAATGTACCAGGATCGACCCTTTCGCGTGAAGCCGACTTCACATTGCTGCTACACGCCGGTCCAGAAATTGCCGTCGCTTCGACGAAAGCTTATACAGCGCAAATTGCTGTAATGGCCATTCTTGCAGAAGTAACGGCGAAGAGCCGCGATATTGCTGTTGACTTCGACCTTGTTCACGAACTTGGAATCGTCGCAAATGCGATGGAAATTCTTTGTGATTCAAAGGAATTGCTTGAGCATATTTCAAGGGAGTTTTTATCGGTAACACGCAACTGTTTCTTTATTGGCCGCGGCATTGATTACTATGTTGGTCTTGAAGGCGCGCTTAAATTAAAAGAAATTTCCTATATTCAAGCTGAAGGTTTTGCCGGGGGAGAATTAAAGCATGGCACGATTGCCTTGATCGAAGAAGGCACACCGATTATCGCCCTTGCAACCCAGGAAAATGTCAATTTAAGTATCCGCGGCAACGTGAAGGAAGTCGTTTCCCGTGGAGCAAACCCTTGCATTATCTCAATGAAAGGCCTGGAAATGGACGAAGACAGCTTCGTCATTCCAGAAGTGCATGAACTGCTAACACCGCTTATCTCTGTTGTACCATTGCAATTAATTGCCTACTACGCCGCCCTGCACCGCGACTGCGACGTCGACAAACCGCGCAACCTCGCAAAATCAGTCACGGTGGAATAAGGAAGAAGCGTTGAGTGGGGATTTTTGTCCGAAAGGATAAAAGTCGTTCATAAGGAAAAAATCGTTCACAGGGACAAAAACCGTTCATATGGATAAAAGTTGTTCATATGAAATAAGTCTTTGTTGGGAAAATAAAAACGGAGCTGTGGAAGGCAATTATCTCCCTGTAACTTTCCTCTTCCCTCTGCTTTATAGTCGGTACCCACTGCCACATAGTCGGTACCCAACCGGTAGGGATTCAAGGCGGAACAGGCAGCCACGACATTATGGTTGTGTTGATTATTCAACCGTTAATCAAACGTTTGATCAATAAAAAATCAATACAAAATCAGGCTGGATCCAATAGTGGTTCAGTCTTTTTTTGTATGCCCAATATTCCTTCAGTCCCTTGTCCCGTAAGGGTTTTATCCGTCTTTTCTCCATTCTCTTGTTTCCAATACCGTTGTTTTCCTCACTGTATAAACTCGTAGGGTTTCGGTTCTTTTCAGGCGTTTTCCGTTGGGGATCTGTTCACTTTTTCCATTCTTTTCTCCTAATTCTTCTCTCCGTTATGGAAGATCTTTTTTACATTGTCGGAATATTCGATACAAGCCAGAATGGAGAGAAGAGGAATTGAGAAAAAAGAGGCATTTGAGGGAAGAACTTAATAACAGAAAAAAGAAGGGGAAAGGAGGGCGTGGAGCTCTACTTGCCTCACCAGTCTTTGCAAAACCATACACCAGCTGATGTGTATAACCGGGATGTCGTACTGTTATCCACATGTGAATAATAGTAGTGTTTGTCAAAAAAGTTGTCGTTTATTTATATCAAAAAGGCACTTAAAAAATCCTACCGCGCTTCGCTTGCTGTCCTCTTCATAAAAGATTCGTTCTAACGAACCAATCTTTTATGAAGAGGATGAAATTCTATCAA
>JAKACS010000144.1 GCA_021821235.1 Bacillota bacterium | reverse complement strand
GGCGAGACCCCGCAAGAGCGTAAGCGATGAGGAGGCTCGGCGAACGCCCCCCGGAAAGCGAGTGCCTGGAGCGGAAATCAACAGACTCCGTTTATCCGCAACACCAAAAAAGGACCGGGCGGTTTTTTTGCCCGGTTTTTCTTAAAAATTCGACTAAATCATCAAATTTTAAAAAAATTTGATTAAACGATCGAATTCTACAAAATGTTAAAAAATGATTTTTAAGTCTTTCGTTTTATGCTTAAAAGGAGTAAAGTATTTTTAAGATAATGAAATTTCTTGAAAATACATAAGGGGTTGAGTCTTCATGCAAAATGAGCAAATTCACATTACATTCACTTCAACGAAAAAGCCAAAACCCGATCCAAGCAAGTTGGGATTTGGCCATGTTTTTACTGACCATATGTTTATCATGGACTATCATGAGGGGCAAGGGTGGCATGACGCGCGCATTGTCCCTTACCAGCCAATTGCGCTCGAACCAGCGGCAATGATTTTCCATTATGGGCAGTCGGTGTTCGAAGGATTAAAAGCATACCTGACAAAAGAGGGGGACGTGCTGCTGTTCCGGCCTGACCGTAACTTCAAACGGTTAAATCAATCAAATGACCGATTATGCATCCCGGGGATTGATGAACAGTTTGCCTTGGAAGCATTGAAAAAACTCATTTCAATTGATCGTGATTGGATTCCGGCTGTTGAAGGAACCTCGCTTTACATTCGGCCGTTTATAATTTCGACAGAGCCATATCTAGGGGTAGCTCCTTCAAAGAGCTATCAGTTTATGATTATTTTGTCTCCTGTCGGTTCTTATTATAAAGAAGGCATCAATCCTGTAAAAATCGCGGTTGAACGTCAATATGTCCGCGCGGTAGTAGGCGGAACCGGTAACGCAAAAACTGGTGGAAATTATGCAAGCAGTTTAAAGGCGCAGGAAATGGCAGAGGAAATTGGCTATTCACAAGTTTTATGGCTCGATGGGAAAGAAAATAAATATATTGAAGAAGTAGGCAGCATGAATATTTTCTTTAAAATCAACGGGGAAGTGGTAACTCCAGCTTTAAACGGCAGCATCCTTGAGGGAGTTACAAGAAATTCAATTATTCAATTGCTGAAGCATTGGAATATACCTGTTATTGAAAGACTCATTTCGATTGAAGAAATCCAGCAGGCATACCATGACGGCGTATTGGAAGAGGCATTTGGAACGGGGACAGCAGCAGTTATTTCACCAATCGGTGAGTTTTTATGGCAGAATGAGAAATTGCCCGTTCAAGATGGGAAAATCGGCAAACTGACAAGAGAATTGTATGACACCTTAACAGGTATCCAAAATGGAACAAAACCAGATCCATTCGGCTGGTGTGTAAAATTATAATTGATTAAGATGTAAGGGGTGAAATATTCACCCCCTTTTTTATGGTCTAATGAGCCAGTTCTAGAAGCTTCGCTAATTGGTCGGGAGTGTTTGTAAATATGCCGTCAACCCCCAAGGCGAGCAAGGAAGCTAACACATCTTTTGAATTTCCTGTCCACGCATGAACGAACAGCTGATTTTCGTGAGCGGTTTCGATTAATTTAGGTTCAACAAGGTCTTTACTCGGACCAATACCGGAAGCATATGTGGAAATCCGCCCGAATTCCTGCTTTAAGTCCTTTCCTTTTAGCATTGAAGCTTTATAAAGTTGAATTAGCTTAACATTTGGTGCAAGTTTTTTTAATTTTCGCAAACTGGATGCACTGAATGATTCAAGAAAGAGATTCTTGTCATTAAGAACATTATTTTTACGAAGGATTTCGATTAATTTTTCCTCCATACCCGGATAAACGATAGGCGCTTTTGTTTCCATATAAAGTCCGACTTTGTCGTTGCCAGCTTGTTTAACCAACTGGATAGCTTCATCAAGAGTCGGAACCTTTTGGCCAATATACTCCTTTTTCGCCAACGCAGGATATACAGCATTAAACCAGGAACCAGCATCAAGCCGTTTAATTTCATCTAAAGTGAAGTCTTTTACACGCCAAGGTGATCGATCCGGATAAACTTCCTTTGCATTTGTCGTTCTCTCAAGGGTTTCGTCATGCAGTGCAATCAATTGGCCGTCCTTGGTCATTTGCAAATCGAATTCAACGTAACTAGCCTTCATCTCGATTGCCTGGCGATAGCTGGCCAATGTGTGTTCAGGAGCGTATGCGGATGCACCGCGATGGGCAATGATCGCAACTTGGGTTGTTATCGGATGCAGTGATGGTTGTTTTTTATCTGCAAAAATGCTCCCGCTTAGCGCGTAAGTCCATATCGTCCATGGAGCAGTTAAGGAAAGAATCAGAAATAAGAAGACTAGTCCTGCAATCAATCTTTTTTTCACCGGGTAAAATCATCTCCATTTCCGATTTACTAACATACTTATACTAATTTATCGGATTTTTGTAAAGTTTGTTTTATTGGATATTGAAGTTTTGGTAAATATACGAGTTTCATGGCTTTGCCGAAGAAACGGTTCTCCAACAAATCAATAATCCATCCAAATCTTTATATAGTAAGAGCGGCGGTTTATCACTGCCGTTTTCTTTTTAGCAAAAAAAGGTATGAATAAAAGAACGAGACACCATACTAATAAAAGTAAAAAAATTTAAGGAGGGGTTGCTATGTCAATTGATGCCGGAACGAGATACCAGATTTCAAGTACAATTAAAGGCTATTATAATTCAGCAGAGTCATTAACTGTGATCAGAAACAATGGAGTTACCATTCAATTTACCCTTGCTGAAGGAAAAGGATATGGTTCGATGCCGATCCAGCATTTTCAATATTTGCTGAAAAGATCTGAATTAACACCAATGACCAACAAAAAATCATTGTTGAGCCAAGAAAATCAGGATGAGCAGATTGGATAATATATTCAGAAACAAGTCTATTTCGAAAACTTTTCACGTCCACGAATAAAAACACCCAAAGAACGGCAAACCAATAGACGATGATTAACTCACTCAATTCCCACAGTCTTCGCCAATCTCAACAATTTATTTTGCTAAAAAACACTAATGCCGCCTCCAGTTATTTTAAAACTGGAGGTTTGCATTGTTATAGCATGTTTCAAACTCTCCCCAGCATATAGTAGTGAAGGACAAGCGGGATGAGGAGCGGAAAAAATGGAACTTCTTTATGCAGTGCTACACTATTGGATTTTGGGTTTTACTTGGCTTATTAATTTGGAATTTTCTATTAGGTTTAGCCATTCATTTTACGAAAAAACGATTGAAGGAGAATCTTTTAAGAGCAATAACGTTTTGCCGGTATTTTTTTGCTTGGATTTGGCGGGCAATTTTTAGTTGAATTAATAAAATTGTTGCAAAAAACTCTCTGATTGCTAAAAATAGGATGTTGCGGTTCAATGATTGGATGGCTTTCAAAAATAAAGGTAAAATAAAAGCAATCCATAAAGAAGAGGTGCAGCAAGGATGAGGGAAATTATTCTATATACAAGACCAACCTGAACAGATTGCATGGCAGCGAAAGAGTTTCTTTCGAAAAACGAAATTTCCTATACCGAAATTGATTTAACCAAACAGCCTGAAAAAGAAGCTGAATTGAAGGAACGTACTGGGACCAAAATCGTTCCAGCATTTGTTATTAAAGATGGCGGTTTTGCCGGCTTGTTAAAAAAACCAAAAGTATTTATCGGTTTTGAAGTAAATGAAAAAGTACTAAAAAGGATCCTCCAGGAAAAGTAAGCCAGTTCAACCAAGAAGACTGTACCGAAATACGGTCTTCTTTTCGTTATCTAGTTTACTTTGTGGATAACCTTCACGAGTTTTCTAATTGTAGCTTCAGCACCTTTTGTTTAGGAGATCCATTTAAGTATGAACTTTGCTGCAAAAGACACACTAATGGTAGGCAATCTTGCAGAATGTTTACGCATTGCTTGAAGCATTTTTACGTTTTCCAAAAATACTCTACTTTTAAAAAGATACGATACGGGGTATATAGATCCTATACGGAATATCACATTGCTTGTACATTCCGTAAGCATATCAACTGCTAAGGGAGGAAGATTGATGTATTTTCGATCATTTTTTGATGAAAGGCTTGCCCATATGTCCTATTTTGTTGGCTGTCAGCGAACAGGGGATGCGATCGTGATTGATCCAGCCAGAAATATTGAGCCATATATGGAAATCGCTCGAAGAGAAGGCTTTGAAATTGTTGGTACTGCTGAAACCCATATCCATGCTGACTATTTATCAGGAGCTAGAGAACTGGCGCACCGCAATGGAGCAAAGCTGTATTTATCAGATGAAGGTGATAAAGATTGGAAATATACTTATGCAAAAGATTATCCTCATGAACTTTTAAAAGATGGATCGACTTTTAAGGTTGGAAATATCCATTTTAAAGTTTTGCATACACCTGGACATACCCCTGAAAGTATTTCATTTTTGCTGACGGATGAAGGTGGAGGGGCAAAAGCTCCAATGGGAATGTTTACAGGGGATTTCCTGTTTGTAGGAGATGTCGGCCGTCCGGATTTGCTTGAAAAAGCGGCAGGCGTTACAGGCACTTCGCAAGCAGGTGCTAAGCAAATGTTTGCATCCCTTCAAAAAGTTGAAGATCTGCCGGATTATTTGCAGGTTTGGCCGGCTCATGGTGCTGGGAGTGCTTGTGGGAAGTCTTTAGGTGCTGTACCAATGTCAACACTTGGCTATGAAAAACAATTCAATTGGGCATTCCAAATAAAAGCCGAGGATAAATTCGTTGAGGCATTGCTTGAAGGTCAACCGGAACCGCCTAAATATTTTGCCCAAATGAAAAAGCTGAACAAACTGGGACCGGATCTTCTAAAAAACGAAGAGACCCCTCAGACGTCGCTTCCTGTACCAAATCATACCGATCTTGTCGATGCGAGGCCAGCAAAGGATTTTGCAGCAGGACACGTGAAAGGTTCGATCAACATTCCATTCAATCAATCATTTGTCAATTGGGCCGGCTGGCTGTTACGTTATGATCGTGATATCATTTTAATTGCTTCCAAAGAAGATGTACCTGATATTAAAAAAGCGTTGCAATCGATTGGACTTGATCGGCTGACTGGATATATTCCAATTGAAGAACTTGGTTCCGATTTGGAAACCTATCAGAATGTTTCGGTAACAGAAGCAAGAGAACTGATTGATGATGATGAGTACTTTGTGGTGGATGTTCGTAATCAAAGTGAATGGGATGCCGGCCACATTCCTGGAGCGTATCACAATATGCTAGGAAATTTAACAGATAATTTGAATTCGTTACCGAAAGATAAAAAGATCATCACTCAATGTCAAGGCGGGGGAAGATCTGCCATTGGCGCAAGCCTTCTTCAAGCAAAAGGATTCGATGTTTTGAACTTAGAAGGTGGGTTCTCGGCGTGGGAAAAAGCAGGAATGCCAACTAAAAGGGATTAAACATAAAATGATCCTCTGCGAAAATGGCGGGGGATCATTTTGTGATGAACAGAATTTTTTGCAGGTTTTACATAAAAAATTATAAAATAAGAGAAGTGATCGAGAAGGTCGTTTGAAAGCAAGACCTTAGACGATCCTCAACCATTTCATAGGAGTGATATTACATGATGAAAACAACGATACAATGGACAGAAAAGATGGCATTTAAAAGTACAACGCCATCCGGACATGAAATTCGGATAGATGCAGCAGAGGCAATTGGTGGAACAAACAGTGGGGCAAGACCAACGGAATTGCTGTTAAATGCGGTTGCCGGCTGTACAGGGATTGATATTATTTCCATCCTGCATAAAATGCGCTTGAATCCAACCGCTTTTTCAATGGAAGTTGAAGGAAACCGCGCCGATGATCATCCAAAACGGTTTACCGATATCAATATCCATTATGCATTAGAAGGGGATCTTCCGGAAGATAAAGTAATCAGAGCGATTCAACTATCAAAGGATAAATATTGTTCAGTTGCCCATTCACTAAACTCGAATATAACCGCAAGCTATTCCATCAATGGTGGAGAAGTAAAAAATTTGAACTAACTGTTTCTAATCGGCCGTGAACAGTTGTGATGACAGCTATTCACGGTTTTTTTCATTCCGCAATTTGTCAAAACTACACAACTTTTTTCGTATTTAATAGAATTTAATCGAAAAAATTGCTTTTTGGCTTTATAATATAACAATGTTAAGATTTTTTTTCAAGAAGGAGGTAAAGTTTCAATGGGATGGACATTAGCCGTGCTGTTTGGTCTATCAGCTATATTGCTGATTCTGTCTAGTATAAAATCATTAAAAGCAGCGAAGGAAGAACAGAAAAGGATCGATATGGCACATATCGAACTCGTTAAAGATCTCAATGATTTGCAAGAATCAATTCGAAATATTGAACTGAGTATGGAAATAATTTTAAAAGAAGCAGGGATTCAGCTTTCCCAAAGCGAATTGCAATTTCTTCGCGAGGTGCTAGATTTATATAAACGCGGCTATTCGATTGATAGCATAGCCAAGAAAAAACAAGTATCGGAAAGTGAAATTAGCCAGATGCTTGCTCCATTTCAGGTACAGCCGGATGAAAGGGGAAATGGTGCAAATGAGATTTAACAAAATGGGCAGCTTTGCAGCAGGGATCTTTCTTTCTACCAGTGTGATTGCCGGGGTTTATTTTTTCGGAAATGGCAATGCCGCTAAAGCTGATCCGAAGCCAATAGCTAAGCAGCCAACTGCAGTACAACTTTCAGAGAGCCAGATGAAGGATAAACTCGCTGCGGCAGGATATATCGTGCAAAAAAAGGACGAATATGACAACAATCTTAAAAAAGCAGCACAGTCCAGCAAGAAAGACTCCTCTTCTGCTGACAATTCATCCAATAAGATTGTCTATAAGGCCGTGATTAATGTTGCGGATGGAATGACTAGTATCGATGTCGGTAACGCACTGCAAAAAGCGAATATCATTCAAAACGCTTTTAACTTCTCAAAGGATATTGAAAGCAGGGGTTTACAAAATAATTTACGCCCAGGTACGTTTGTCGTCGATAGTGAAATGTCCTATGACCAAGTCATCGCAACAATTTTCAAAAAATAAATTTAAAAAACAGACTGCAGGATCCATTTGCGATCCTGTAGTTTTTTTATCTCCGAACTTATATTTGTTAACTAAATAGTAAAATAGGTTGACATATATTCGCTAAGCAAGTATTCTAAATTTAGTACAAATATCATTTTGGAGGATAAAAAATGAGACTTAAAACGATTGACATTACTCTTGCAGGAATGTTTGTGGCGCTTATGGCAATTGGAGCGAACATTACATCAATTGCACCGTTTTTCGTTGTTGGAGGGGTACCGATTACATTGCAAACTTTTTTTGCCATTTTAGCAGGTGTCGTTCTTGGGAGCAGGTTAGGCGCGATTGCGATGATCGTCTATGCACTTGTCGG
>JAKACS010000143.1 GCA_021821235.1 Bacillota bacterium | reverse complement strand
TCCGATCTTCGAGGTTTACATATCCCCGTTTTTGAATCGTATCCAATGTAGGAGCGTAAGTGGATGGCCGACCGATCCCTAATTCCTCAAGCGTTTTGACAAGCCGCGCTTCCGTATACCTTGGCGGCGGCTGTGTAAAGTGCTGCTTCGGTTCAATCTCTTTTTTTATGACCTGGTCCCCTTCTTTTAGATCAGGCAGCATTTTCTCCTTTTCCTCAACCTGGTCATCTGAACCTTCTACATACAATTTCATAAATCCCGGAAATTTTACTTTCGAGCCAGTTGCGCGAAATTGCACAGACCCATTCAGCAAATCAACCGTCATTGTATCCATAACGGCCTGCGCCATTTGACTAGCCAAAAATCGATCCCAAATCAGCTTGTATAAACGGAATTGATCCTTTGATAAAAATTCTTTAACACTGTTAGGATCCCGGTATGTGCTGGATGGACGGATCGCCTCATGTGCGTCCTGGGCATTGGCTGCTTTTTTCTCCTTGCGCTGTTCTTCTTTTAAATAGCTGTCACCAAAAGCCATTTTAATATATTCAGCAGCTTCAGATTGAGCTACCTCAGAAATCCGGGTGGAGTCTGTTCTCATATACGTAATCAGACCAACTGTCCCTTCTTTTCCGAGTTCAATCCCCTCATAGAGCTGCTGAGCCAGCATCATCGTTTTTCTTGCACGGAAATTTAGTTTTCTTGCTGCTTCCTGCTGTAACGATGACGTCGTAAAAGGTGGTGCTGGGTTTCGTCTCCGTTCTTTTTTCGTTACAGAGGAAACGATGAATTGATTATCTTTCATTTCGTTAAGAATACGTTTTACGTCTTCTTCTGAGTTTAAATCGATTTTTTCATGATCTATTCCATAAAAACTAGCGGTAAATTGATTTCCATTCTTAAGGAATTCTCCGTCAATCGTCCAATATTCTTCTGGAATAAATGCCTTGATTTCTTGTTCACGGTCAATAATCAACCGGACTGCAACCGATTGTACCCTGCCGGCACTTAATCCTTTTTTTACTTTTTTCCATAATAATGGAGATATATTGTAGCCGACAAGCCGGTCCAGAATTCTACGTGCTTGCTGTGCGTCGACAAGGTCCATATTGATCGGTCTTGGATGTTTAAATGACTCCTTAATGGCTTCCTTTGTGATTTCATTAAATACAACGCGGCAGTCTGATTGAATATCGACATCAAGGCTGTGTGCTAAATGCCAGGCAATGGCTTCCCCTTCCCTGTCAGGGTCGGCAGCCAGGTATACTTTTTTCGCTTTTTTTGCTGCTGTTTTTAATTCTTTTAAAACAGGTCCTTTTCCCCTGATCGTAATATATTTCGGTTGATAATTGTTTTCTACATCAACACCCGTCTGGCTTCGCGGTAAATCGCGGACATGCCCCATGGATGCTTTTACTTTATATTTTTTTCCAAGATATCGTTCAATCGTTTTCGCCTTTGCCGGCGACTCAACGATTACAAGAAAATCTGACATCCAGTCATCCTCCTTAAGAGGGATAGCAGAAATTTACAAGCATTTCACCACATGGTGCTGCTGCTTAAAGAGAATATGCTGCTTTTTGACAAAAATTCTTTCTAAACAACCTCTATGGTTGGCGAAAAGAATCGAGAGCCAAAATCCCAAATCCTCATGAATTCTATATCCACACTTTATCATTCAATTTTTAAAGAATTATACTCTTTCATCTTATAAATTATCCACTATTATTGAACATATAAAATTTCTTGTCAAATGGTAAAAATGATTCTCTTTACAAAAATACATGTTATTTTCGAGTATCTGTTGGAAAATGTATAATATTTTAGCAATCATTTCAACTACTTTTTCAAAAAAATTACCCATTTTAGGTAAAAATCAACTTGAACCTATTGTTGAAAATGAAGTTCTTCCACTATATCCTCTGGTGTTGTTACAAGCTTTGCCCCTTGTTGAATCAAGGAATTCGTCCCATGCGAAAACGGATTAAAAATGCTTCCCGGGAGCGAAAAAACTTCACGGCCTTCATTTACTGCATAATTGGCGGTAATTAATGAGCCGCTTTTTTGTTTTGCCTCTATTAATAATGTGCCGGCAGAAAGTCCGCTGATGATTCGATTACGGCTCGGAAAATGCCATTTCTCCGGTTTCGTATCCGGTGGATATTCAGAAAGGACGAGATGGTTTTGCATCATTTTTGATGCCAGCTCAACATTGTCTTTCGGATAAATATGATACAATCCCCCAGCAATAACCGCAACTGTTTTCCCGCCATTTTCAATCGTACACTCGTGCGCCAGCGCATCCACTCCTTTTGCCAGTCCGCTGACAATCACAATTCCTTTTTCAATTAAATGGGGTAGCAACAGGCGGATGGCTCTTTTGCCATATTGTGTTGCCTGTCTTGATCCCACTACGGCAAGCTTTGGCTCCTTATTCAAAAGAGATAAATCACCTTTTGCAAAAAGAGCCCACGGCGGCTGGTAGATTTCTTTTAAAATTGCGGGATATTGTGGATCAAAAAAGGATATGACCTGAATTTCATTTGTTTTATATTGGCGGATTTGTTCATGAATGAGGTCAGAATAGCGGTCGAATTCGATATTCTTGAAGGAGTTTAACTTAGTGGAAGTGGTATTTTTCTTGAAATCTTGCGGTCGCAAGTAATGCAGTGTACTAAGTGTCGGATCTTTTTTCAAGATTTGGAAAACCATGTTCCATGTGATGTTCGGATAATGCAACAGTTGAATCAGTCTTGTTTTAAATTCATCCATTGTAAACCTCCATTAGTCTTATTTTTAAAAGGGTAAAGAGCCCCTCCATGTATTTTAAGGAGCGGGGGCTCTTTCCTTTATGGTTAGTGTGTCTTACACTTGTCGTACAAGCCTTTTTCTTTCAGCACCTCGATTAATGTTTCACCCATAACAGAAGGTGTATCGGCTGTGCGAATTCCGCATTCATTCATGACGCGGATCTTTTCATCAGCCGTTCCTTTCCCTCCGGAAATAATCGCGCCAGCATGCCCCATCCGTTTTCCAGGAGGCGCCGTGCGTCCGCCGATAAAGCCGACTACTGGCTTTGTCATATTGGCCTGAATCCACTTCGCCGCCTCTTCTTCAGCCGTACCGCCGATTTCGCCAATCATGATAACGGCATATGTTTCCGGATCTTCATTAAATGCCTTTAAGACATCGATGAAGTTTGTGCCATTCACAGGGTCGCCGCCAATGCCCACAGCACTTGACTGTCCGATGCCTGCTTGAGATAGCTGGTGTACGGCTTCATACGTCAAAGTACCGGAACGGGATACAACTCCTACATGGCCTTTCTTGTGAATATAGCCAGGCATGATGCCAATTTTGCATTCTTCTGGTGAAATCACGCCAGGACAGTTTGGTCCAATCAACCTCGTCTTTTTCCCTTCCATGTACCGCTTAACTTTTACCATATCAAGAACAGGAATATGCTCGGTGATACAGATTGTTAAGTCCAGTTCTGAATCTACCGCTTCAACGATCGCGTCAGCCGCAAACGGTGCCGGAACATAAATAACCGAGGCATTTGCCCCTGTTGCTTCTACCGCTTCCTTAACAGTGTTAAATACAGGAACCCCTTCTACTTCCATTCCGCCTTTGCCGGGAGATGTCCCGCCGACAATTTGCGTGCCATATTCAAGCATTTGTTTTGTATGAAAAAGGGCAGTTGAACCTGTTATCCCTTGAACAATTACTTTTGTGTCTTTATTAATAAATACGCTCACTTGATTCCCCTCCAAATATCCAGTGATGTCTTGAAACGATGCCTGCAGTCATCCTTTACCCTACCAATGATACAATTTTTTGCGCACCATCAGCCATGGACTGGGCAGCAATGATATTTAGTCCTGATTCATTTAGAATCCTTTTGCCAAGTTCAACATTCGTTCCTTCTAAACGAACGACAAGCGGTACTTCCAGGCTGACTTGTTTGGCAGCCTCCACAACTCCCTCGGCGATGATGTCGCATTTCATGATACCACCGAAAATATTGACAAAAATTCCTTTTACATTTGGATCTGAAAGGATAATTTTAAATGCTTCGGTTACTTTTTCTGCCGTTGCACCGCCGCCAACATCCAGGAAGTTCGCGGGATCGCCGCCATAGTGCTTCACGATATCCATCGTCGCCATCGCGAGACCTGCACCGTTTACCATACAGCCAATGTTGCCATCAAGCGAAATATAACTTAGATCATATTTTGATGCTTCGATTTCTTTTGGATCTTCTTCTTCGAGATCACGGTACCCTACAACATCTTTTTGACGGTACAGCGCATTGGAATCAAAATTCAGCTTTGCGTCCAAGGCCATTACCTTACCATCCCCTGTAACAACGAGCGGGTTGATTTCAGCAATGGAACAATCTTTGTCAACATAAACTTTGTATAGACCCATCATAAATTTCACAGCTTGATTGACTAATTCTTTTGGAATATGAATATTAAACGCAATCCGGCGCGCCTGATACGGCATTAAGCCAAGCACAGGATCAATTTCTTCTTTAAAAATTTTCTCCGGAGATTTCGCTGCTACTTCTTCAATTTCTGTTCCGCCCTCTTCCGAAGCCATTAAAACGACACGGGAAGTGGAACGGTCAAGTACTAAACCAACATAGTATTCTTTCTGAATATCGCAGCCTTCTTCAATCAATAATCGTTTAACTTCTTTTCCTTCTGGACCTGTCTGATGCGTGACCAATGTTTTTCCTAAAATTCCACTTGCATATGTACGCACTTCGTCAAGGTTTTTTGCTACTTTAACACCGCCGGCTTTTCCCCTGCCGCCTGCGTGAATTTGCGCTTTGACAACACAAACCTCAGTACCTAGCTCTTTCGCCGCTTCAACCGCTTCTTCTACCGTAAATGCGACTTTTCCGTTTGGAACCGCAACCCCGTATTTTCTGAGGATTTCTTTTCCTTGATACTCGTGGATATTCATTTCCCATCCTCCTTGATGACTCTTTCTTTTATAGACTGCGCTTTCATTTTATATAAAGCTGCATACTTTGTCCATCATTATGCGAAAAAATCCTATTAATCTAAAAATTTTACACTATGTTCGCCCATCCATATTTTTATCTGCAGCTGCTGCTTTTCGATCTGCTTGGTAAATAAATGCAAATATTTCAGCGACTGCCTGGTATAGTTCCTCAGGAATGCTTTGATTTAGATTAAGCTCTGCCAGAAGCTGGACGAGTGATGGATCCTCCTGGATTGGTACTTGTTTTTGCTTCGCTTTTTCAATGATGGCTTCAGCAATCTTACCTTTTCCTTTTGCAATTACCTTAGGCGCATCGTGAACATGCTGCTGATAGGAAAGCGCGACAGCCGCTAGCCTTTTGGATTTTTGTTTTTCGCTCATATACGGAGATCCACCCCCTGAATGCGATGGTGTATGGCCGGAATAGCTGAATTTTTCAAGCTTTTGGTCATCATTTGTTTTTCTGAAGGCACCGAAAAGGAATAGGAAGAAAGGTGATAGTCCATCCGCCGCAATTGATCTTTTAGGGAATTGATCAAAGAGCTTGACATCTCTTTCAAATCAGTGCGCTCATTCATTATATCAAGGGTCATGATCCGATTCTGAATCTGCACGTCAATAAACGTATCGCCGATTGTCTCTAATTCCAAGTAAAAAAGAATCCGGCAATAATTGGGATCGATTTTCCCATCTGCCTGTTTCCGCCCGTTCCACTGGATCGTTGCTTCCTTTATTAGCTGGGGAAAAGATAGCGGGATTTGGGCTACGAACTGCTGCAAAACGCCATTGTCACTTGAAAGCAGCTGAAGGGCTGTAATCCGATTCAGCAGCTGTTCGGCCGCCTGTTTTTGCTCAAAGGTTGGATTTTCATTTAAGTACTTGAGAAGCAATGGTTTTAACGATGACTGGACAGCTGCATTTCCAATGTCATTTCCTTTTTGTAAAAGCTCGCTTTCATAATTTAACCCGATTGTATCCATGAGCTGCTTCAGATGCCGCCCAACCGCTTCGCTATTTCCCCAATCTATTTTGGAAGGCTGAGAAGCCGTCAAATCATCTTCCTTCCCGAGCAGATGATTCAGCACGGCAAGTAAATCTCCGCTCATTTCACTTCGTGATGTACCGGTTCTGACTAAATCCGCAAGCCGCTCCATCAATGTGCGGATATGGTCGGTACTTGTTGCACTCATCAAAGCGGTGAAAACAGTTTTCGTTAGCGGGAAATCTTTTTCCGACATGATTTTCAATGTTTCCATCCCTGCAGATTGATCCGGCAAATTTTTCAGCCAGCCCGTTCCCAGCTGCAGCCATTCTTTTGAAATTGACAGACGGTTTTGGACAGCAAATTCCAAAAGCATTCTGCTTTCTTTAGTAGGGGTAATGCCGAACTGCTTAAGCAGCAAATCCGAAGGCAGCTTGCCGGCAAGGTTGCTGCTGTTTTCCTGCGCGGCAATTTTTAAATGGATTTCTCCCTCTCCTTGCTGAACCAAAAACCAATATTGGTCATTTATGGCTAATGGCACCTCAAGCTGTGCAATCAATTTTTGCGATCCGATCTTTACCTCTGCCATTTGATTTGGAAAAAGAGAAACTACTTTTCCTAAAACAATCTGGCCGGGACGGAATGCTGTTTCTCCTAAAGGCACAGTTGTTCCAGATTTGGTCAATGTTTGTAAAAGTTGCAGCGGATTCATCCCGGCGCCTCCTTTTTATACCTTTATATACTTGTCTTTTATTGGCGCAAAGCTTTTGCGGTGTTCAGCGGTAATCCCGAACGTATCGATCGCTTGAAGATGTTCTTTCGTCCCATAACCCATATTTTGCTCAAATCTATATTCGGGATGCTGTTTGCCAAGTTGTTTCATGTACTGGTCCCTTGCCACTTTGGCAACAATGGATGCAGCTGCAATGGATATACTTTTTGCATCCCCTTTAATAATCGATTCAGAAGGGTATGGCGTATCCAATTTCATTGCATCGATCAGTATAAAGTCCGGCTGAGTTGCCAATGATGCGATCGCTGCTGCCATCGCTTTTTTGGTTGCCTGATAAATATTGATTGCATCAATAACAACTGGCTCGATAAATGAAACACTAACAGCTTCTGCTTGTCTGTAGATAATCGCTGCGTATTCTTCACGCTTTTGCTCAGATAATTTTTTTGAATCGTCAATCCCCGGCAAATAAAAATTCTCCGGGAGAATGACCGCTGCGGCTACAACAGGTCCCGCAAGCGGTCCACGGCCGACTTCATCCACTCCGGCGATCGACCGGAACCCTTCTGCCCGGCATTTCGTTTCGTAACGCTTCATTTCAATGAATTTCGCTTGCAGCTGCTGTTGTTTTTGCCATTCCTTTTTCCACCGAGCTACAAGCAGCTGAACCCCTTTTCGTTCATCCTTCTCCATTTCGGCAAAAAAGGAATGGTTCGGATCCTTTATTGCAGCCAGCTCTTT
>JAKACS010000142.1 GCA_021821235.1 Bacillota bacterium | reverse complement strand
CATTTCTTTATAGCCAAGTACCGCGGCGCCGAAATGCATCACAAGATAGCCAATTTCTTCGTCGGGGACAGCAAATTCATGAAATACCTGTTCAACAGCTTTTTTTACAATCGAAAATAAGTCTCCGTAATCCTTTTTGACTTTAGCCAACAAAGGGTTGCTAATGCCCATATTTTGCTTTAACCGATAGAGAGCCGGCTTTAAATGCATGACTAACCCTTCAAATAACGAACGATTTTCTGATAAGTCAATACTTAAGTAATTCCCAACATACTTTATAAGATTCCTCGTTTTAATGGCCACATGAAGGCTTGAAGCTTCAGAAAGATATTCATGATCATGGCGAAGCTTCGCACCTTTTAAATGCATCGTTATATATCCTACTTCCGCCATAGGAATTTCGATTTGAAAAACTTGCTCTAATTGGTCAACAATTTTCTTTGCAAATTTAAACTCTTTTGTCGATTGCTGATTTTCGAGGTAAGCATGATCAATTTTAATCCCTTCACCTTTTTGGATTCTCTCAACGGCCAATGCCAGATGGACAACCAAACCAATATAGGCGCTATCCGCCAACGTATAAGGCAAGTCCCCACTAATAGATGCAATGACATTCTCGATCATGAACAGTTTTTTCTTTTCTACCAAACCTAAAAGCTTTTCGGAGATAGAATGAATTTGATGAGTGGATCGTTTTTGGATACTTTCTCTGGCAAGGTTTAGAATTTCCGACTCATCCACATATTCGGAAATGACATTCCGAATTGCACGCCTTTTTGCATCTTCTGTCCCGCTAATTTCTACGCCATAACCCCTTTTACGTATCAGTGATAACCCAAATTTCCGAATGTATTCTTCCAATTTTGTCAAATCATTACTTACAGTTGCAATGGTCACACTCAAATCATTGGCTAGTCCAAGCAACTTTACAGGCTCACTGGACTCCAATAATTCACACAAAATGACCGTTTGCCGCTCATCAGGGGTATATTCTGTATGATAAAGATTAAATAGGAATAACTCCAGCTCTTGAATATTCTTTTTATCTCCTATAATTTGGACGCCTACTCCAGATTTTTTCTGTAAAGAAAGCTGGTATTCCTCTACTATATCCTCAATATTTTTTAAATCGCGATGGATTGTTCGACCGCTCACACCTATTTTGTCTGCTAGTTCTTTAACTGTTAATTCATCTTTTTCGTTTAATAAGATTTCAAGAATCTGTCTTTCTCTTGCGGAAATATACATCGTTTTCACTCCGTCTGACGTTTTCTGATCCTCGTCCTCCAATCACAAGTTGTTGACAAAATTTAATTTTTCTAGCCTGCAATAAAATAATAAAACGATTTCACGCCTAAAACAACAAGAATCAAAACTAAAATAGTCACTTGACTTGTTGACAATACTTAAAAAGAAAAAGTCCAGCAATCTGGACTTTTTCTTTTGCATTTTTATTTTTCCTTTAAACGATTCACTAATTCATCATATTTTGGGCTATTTAAGAAGTTTTCAACAGAGATGTGAATAGTGTTTGGCAGTTTTGCTTTTGCACGGTCTGTTAAATCTTTATGGGTGACTACTACATCGGCATCATCTGGTAAATTATTAATCGCTGTATTAATGACAGTCGTATCCAGACCAGCCTTTTTTACCTTATTTCTTAGAATAGAGGCACCCATGGCGCTTGACCCCATTCCCGCATCACAAGCAAATACGATTTTGTTTACTTTTTCAGCTTCAAATGTTTTTGGTTCGGATTCGGCTGTTAAGATTGAAGAAACACTGCTTTTCTTTCCTTTCATTTCTTCCATTTTTGCTGCTGCAGACGATAAGTCTTCCTCCTTGGATTTGCTTGTTTTCAACAGTAATGAGGCCACTGCGAATGAAACGGCTGCCCCCACAATGATCCCTGAAAGTGTAGCTATATACCCGCCTTTTGGCGTCATAGCAAGGAATGCGAAAATACTTCCAGGTGATGGAGCTGCAACGAGTCCGGCCTTGAAAATGGTAAATGTGAAAACACCGCTTACCCCACCGGCCATCGTAGCAAGAATTAAGATCGGTTTCATCAAAATATAAGGAAAATAGATTTCATGAATACCACCAAAGAAATGAATGATTGCTGCTCCTGGAGCTGTTTGTTTTGCTGTTCCTTTACCAAATAACCAGTAAGCAAGCAAGATTCCCAACCCAGGGCCAGGGTTTGCTTCAAGCATGAAAAGAATGGATTTACCAACTTTTGAAGCCTGTTCAACGCCTAATGGTGTTAAAACGCCATGGTTAATGGCATTGTTTAGGAAGAGAACCTTTGCTGGCTCAATAAAGATGTTTGCCAAAGGCAGCATATTATTATTTACAATAAATTGTACACCTGAAGCTAAACCCTTACTTAACACTTCAACGACTGGACCAACACCTTTAAATGCTAATAAAGTTAAAAGTCCACCTAATATACCAGCAGAGAAGTTATTAACTAGCATTTCAAAACCGGATTTTACTTTTCCGTGAATGGCTTGGTCAAACTTCTTAATCACGTAACCGCCAAGCGGCCCCATAATCATTGCTCCCAAGAACATCGGGATATCCGTTCCAACGATAACACCCATTGTTGCGACAGCACCAACTACTCCTCCACGGATATCGTGAACCATTCTGCCGCCGGTAAAACCAATTAATAGTGGCAGCAAGTAAGTGATCATCGGTCCCACCAGTTTGGCAAGGCTTTCATTTGGGAACCAACCTGTTGGAATAAATAGAGCGGTGATAATCCCCCATGCAATAAATGCACCGATATTCGGCATGACCATACCGCTTAAATAACTGCCAAATCTCTGTATTTTGACTTTGATATCTGAACTTTGTTTATTTATTTCGTCCATTGTATTTCCCCCTTGTTTCTATTGTTCCTACACTTTGATATTAAAGCGTTTTCAACACTGTTTCAATTCTTATAAAATTGCATTTTGTCACATCGCTTGTTGACAATGTTAAAAATCAAAAAAATAGTTTAAAAAAACAAGCTCCAATCGTTGGCTTTTCCGTTCTTACCACCATTTAATCAAACGTTTGATTAAATGAAAAAATGGGAGCTGTACCCATGTACGGCTCCCGATTGGTTGAACTATACGCATTTTACCGCCAGCCATTCTTGCTAATAAGTGGAAAAATAAGGTGTCCCTAGAGAGGTTCCATATGGTTTAAACAAGAAAGGGTGCTAGTTTCCTAACACCCCTCATTCTTCTTCGTTAACAGCAGTTACTTTCATTTCCTACTAATACAAGCCCATTCGCTTCTTGGTTAAAATCAAGAGTGAGGGCCTCTGTATAGGATTCAATTGCAGGCTCAATCGCAACTTGTATTTCGTTAATGGTTTCCACTTTATCCTTTTCATCTGGCTCATCCAGAGCCAGTCCTACTTGTGGCTGTCCTCAGCCAAAGCCAGCAAAATAGACACGAATGTTAGTGGCATTGTGTGCTTGGAACAATTGCTTCAATGCTTCGCGCGCCGGATCGGTGATATTCATTTGCACATTCCCTTCCCATTTTTCAATGAACTTAACATGCATTCTGGTTTAAGAATTTGGAAATAAGCGTTGTAATGCTTCTTTCATTTCCGGTTTTACATTCACTTTGGGACGAATCGATTTTGCCATTTTTTCCGCTTCATCAAGGGTCTTTGCTTTACCTAATGACAATAATGTTCCAACTGCTACGGTACCTGCACGGTTACTTCCACCGCCGCAATGAAAATACACCTTTTTCCCTTCGTTATAAGCATTTACAACATGTTCAATCGACTTTTTGATTGATTCATCTTGGTGTTCAGCGTCATCAACAATCGGACTATGGATACGATCATACCCCGACTTATTCTCGTGAGACTCTGCACGCAAATCGAAAATAACATCCGCCTTTTCATTTTCCATCATGTCTTTCACATCATCTGCCCCGCCAAAATAAATGCGGTCTTTCATTAATTCGTGATAGTTCTTTGTTGTCATCTTTGCATCCACCTTTTTCTATCGACTTATTCATAGTTCTTCCGATTGTTCCTTCCATACCAATCGGATTTTGTTCGCATAACCCGTCCATCTTGATTTCACACTATGCATCAACCAATAAGATTTTTAATGTGGTCGAATCGGCTATTTTTTTCAATCATTAAAGGAACAATTGCACATGTATCGGAAAACTCTTTTGTCACCTTTTGAATCCAACCAATTTCTTCTCTTGCCCGACCCTTTAAAACCGGATCATTTGTGTCAGTAGCATATAAGCTTTGGTTGATTACCCACCATTTTGGAACAATTCCTGCACGCTGCAAATCTTCTTGTAACCGGCTAGCTTCCAATACTGGAGTTGCTTCAGCCAATGTAACAATGACCACGCTCGTTTCATTTGGATCTCTTAACCGTGGTAATAAGGACGCCACACTCTCGGGAACTTCTCCTGTTGAACGAGCCAATTCTTTATGATACGACTGCGCAGCATCTAAAAGGAGGAGAGTGTGTCCGGTTGGCGCTGTATCAATCACCACTATTTCTTCATTTGACCTTGACACAACATCTGCAAAAGCTCGAAATACAGCAATTTCTTCGGTACAAGGCGAGTTTAAGTCTTCCTGCAGATAAGCAATTGCCTCCTCATCGAGTTCATTGCTTACTTTCGATAAAATTTCAGCCCGATATGCCTCCACTTCTTCTTTCGGATTGATCCGGCTGGTCGTTAAATTGCTATCAAATTCATTATTTTCAAACATAAATTCTACATTTGCTGCAGGGTCTGTTGTAGTCAGATGAACCTTATGACCTTTTTCAACCAAACCAACTGCAATTGCCGCAGCGATCGTTGTCTTCCCAACTCCACCTTTACCCATTGTAAAAATCACTCTTTTATTGCTTTCCGAAAAATCCTGAATGACTTTATTTAATCCATGCAAACGGATCATCTGCTTTTCAACATCCAACTGCAAGGCTGGTGTAACATTTAGCTTAAAAAGATTGCGGAGGTTTTTAACTCCGGTTAACGAATAGGAGACATACGGCAAATAATAAGTAACCACTTGCTTTAACTCTTTTGGCATTTGGTTTAGAGCATGCTGTTGTCGGTTAAAAAACGACGACGAAATTTCATCTTCTGGCAGAAAAGACTGCATTAACCCATTAACAATAAATGCCTGGTTTGAAATGCCCATTTCTTTTAATTCTTTAGATGCGCGATTCGCTTCGAATAAGGATGATTCGTCCGGTCGTGCAACAAGGATTAAGGTCGTTTTGGTTGAATCAGAAAGCACATCCATTGTTAGCGAATAAATCTGTTTCTTTTCAGATAATCCTGAAAGGGGACCGAGGCAAGAAGCTCCATGTGTACTTTCTTCTAAAAATCCACTCCATGCTGTCGGCAGCTGCAGCAATCGAAGTGTGTGTCCGGTTGGAGCTGTATCAAAGATAATATGTTCATATGCCTCAACTACGGAAGTATCTGCAAGTAAGTTTGTAAATTCATCAAAAGCCGCTATTTCTACAGTGCATGCCCCAGACAATTGTTCCTCCATTGTTTTCACTACTGTCTCGGGAAGCTTGCCGCGATACGGTCCAATCATTCTGTCTCGATAGGCTCTTGCTGCTTCTTCGGGGTCGAGATTGCAAGCAGCTAGATTCGGGACATTGGGCATGGCGATTGGTGTATTTGTCAATTCGATTTCTAGTACGTCCTGTAAGTTTGAAGCAGGGTCTGTACTGACGAGCAACACCCTTTTTCCTTCATCTGCTAACGATACAGCTGTAGCACAAGCAGTCGAAGTTTTTCCTACCCCACCTTTTCCGGTAAAAAATAAAAATTTTGTGTTACTTACATATTTTGTATCGAAAGATTGAAACATATTTTCACTTCTTTCTCATTTCATCGGATTGAGCTCGATTTTCACACCTGCTTTAGGTTTTACACGGAGTTCCTCTGGATTCACGCCAAACCAATCGGCAAGCTCTTCGTTGCTTGGATAGGAGCCAATTTTAACCACTTTTCCTTCAACAAGTGTGATCGGAAGTGAATCGGGGCCTGTCTCATGAAGGGCTTTGTTTACTTCTTTGTTCTCAACGAAAACTCCTGGCTCTGTTCCAAGGTTGTATCGCGCTATATCTAAGCCCTTTTTCCCTAATAAAAAGATGGCAGTTGCCACTCTTGTTAACTCTGGATCGACACTTGGACCGCAAACGCCCGTAGGACAGCACAATGCCGGATCAAAAATCTCTACTTTTTTCATGAATTATCCCCTCAACTTTCCTTGTTTACTGACCTGTTTCGGCAAAGCGCTTAATCCGGTCTCCGATTTCATCACGGACACGTTGAAAGACTGCCCACTTTTCTTCCTCTGTTCCTTGAGCTTTTGCAGGATCATCAAATCCCCAGTGCTCCCGTTTTACTTTCGGTGGGGTTACTGGGCACTTATCTGCTGCATCGCCGCATAATGTAACAACCAAATCAGCATTGTTTAAATAACTAGGATCAATGATATCTGAAGTATGATAGGAAATGTCGATTCCGGCCTCTTTCATGGCTTTTACTGCATTTGGATTTAAACCATGCGCTTCAATGCCCGCACTTCGAATCTCCCACTCATCACCTAAATAATTTTTTGCCCATCCTTCTGCCATTTGGCTTCTGCAAGAATTCCCTGTGCATAAGAAGTAAAGTTTCTTTTTGTTTTCCATCATGTTTTCCGCCCTTCTAATATGTTTTAAATTTCACTGCTTTTCAAGTTAACAACCGCATCGAATCGTAGGATTACTTTTTTCTATCATTTTGATTTTCTCGGTCTGATCGGGTACATGCTCTAAAATAGTTTCTACAAGTTCATATAGTTCACTCTTTTGATTTAAAGAATAGTAAATCCATTGCCCTCTTCGTTCTTCCTTCACCATCCCGGCATCTTTTAACTTACGAAGATGCTGGCTAATGGATGGCTGACTCATGTCAAAAACTTCTTGAAATTCACAGACACAGCATTCACGTTGTTTTAAAATCGCCACAATGGTTAAGCGCGTTTTATCACCTAATAACTTTAACACATTGGCAGCACGTTCCAATTCCACTATTGATGTCAACATGGCATCGACCTCTTTCAAAAAGCTTTAATAGTCAAAATTGAGACTCAGTATAATTCGATCATCATTCATACTCGATTTTTCACTGCCGGAGGGCTATAGAACCCTTCTTATTGACCAATCGGCATTTAAGAATTTTTAGATTAACACATAACTATTTACTTATATATTAAAACAAGAGCAAATTGATTTCAAGTCCCATTAGTGGAAAGTTAGCGTGGCATGTAAAAACGGGAATCAATGAGAGCCTATGATTCCCAAAATAAACGGTTCTCGCTAAAAACGGGAATCAATGAGGGGCTATGTTTACTTTGTCATACTCCTCATCTGATACTGGTTCCAACCATTCAGGTGTACCAGCAGTAATGGCAATGTGTTCAAACCAGCTGTCTTTTG
>JAKACS010000141.1 GCA_021821235.1 Bacillota bacterium | reverse complement strand
AGACCTTGGGGAAGCAATGAAAAAATTACAGACAAAAAAAAGCATCCTCGAAAATCTGATTCTTTCTACTTGTAATCGGACAGAAATTTATGCGGTTGTTGATCAGCTGCATACTGGACGATACTATATAAAAGAATTTTTATCCGAATGGTTTCAAATGGAACAGTCTGATTTTGCGCCTTATTTAAATTATTATGAAGAGGACAGTGCTGTAGAGCATCTTTTTACGGTTTCATGCGGGCTTGATTCGATGGTTCTTGGAGAAACGCAAATCCTTGGCCAGGTGAGGACAGCTTTTTTAGCAGCGCAAAAAAATGAAACAACTGGTACGATTTTCAACCAACTGTTCAAACAAGCCGTTACTGTCGCCAAACGGGCACACTCGGAAACGGAAATTGGCGCCAATGCCGTTTCTGTGAGCTATGCAGCGGTGGAACTGGCAAAGAAAATTTTTGGTTCACTTGATCACAAGCACGTTGTGATCCTTGGTGCTGGGAAAATGGGTGAACTGGCTGCCCAGAACCTGCATGGCAGCGGTGTGAAAAAAGTGACGGTATTAAACCGGACATACGAAAAAGCGATCGATCTTGCGAGCCGTTTTAACGGGCAGGCAAAAACAATGGAAGAGCTTGAGAGTTCATTAGTTGATGCGGATATTTTAATCAGTTCGACGGGTGCAAAGGACATTGTTATTTCAAAAGAAATCATGGCTCGTGTCGAAAAAATGAGAAAAGGCAAGCCGCTGTTTATCGTGGATATCGCTGTACCGCGTGATCTCGATCCAGAAATTTCCGGACTTGAAAATGTTTTTTTATATGATATCGATGATTTGGAAGGAATTGTCGAAGCGAACATGCTGGAACGCAAAAAGACAGCGGAAAAAATCATGCTAATGATTGAAAAAGAAATCGTAGAATTTAAACAATGGCTGTCTGTACTTGGGGTCATTCCGGTAATTTCGGCTTTAAGAGAAAAGGCGCTTGCAATTCAGGCCGAAACAATGGAGAGCATTGAGCGCAAGATTCCTCATTTATCGGAACATGATCGGAAAGTGTTAAGTAAGCATACAAAAAGCATCATTAACCAGCTATTAAAGGATCCAATCCTTCAGGCAAAAGAACTGGCTGCACGGCCTGACGCAGAGCAAACATTGGCTTTATTTAAAAAGATTTTTAATATTGAAGAGCTCGTGCAAACGCAGCAAGAAGTTCCAGCTGAAACTCCAAAAGTAGCAATCAACAAACCGCGCGCTGCTTTTCAACCGTAAGAGGTAGCGTTTATGTTTGAGATCTATATGACCAAACTGCATGAGCTGACTGTCGTTGTGTATGCCCTCAGCGTGCTGCTATACTTTTGGGATTTCATTCACCATAACCGGAAGGCGAACCGGATTGCCTTCTGGTTACTTGCGTTTGTATGGGTTTTACAAACGATTTTTTTATTGCTGTATATGGTGAAGACAGGAAGATTCCCGGTGTTGACGATTTTCGAGGGACTTTATTTTTATGCATGGGTTCTGATAACCTTGTCACTCGGAATCAATCATTTATTGAGAATGGATTTCATTGTTTTTTTTACAAATATCCTTGGATTTATCGTGTTGGCGATCCATATTTTTGCTCCTGTGCAATATGAATCTCATTTGATTGGGCAAAAGTTGATTTCAGAATTGCTGTTGATTCATATTACAATGGCTATTCTTTCGTATGGTGCATTTTCGCTTTCTTTCGTGTTTTCCTTGCTTTATTTAATCCAGTATGATTTGCTGAAACGAAAGAAGTGGGGAAAACGGCTATTGCGGTTGGCAGATTTGCATCGGCTGGAATCGCTTTCCTTTATGTTAGCGGTAATTGGGGTGCCGATCCTTATCTTAAGCCTGATCCTTGGTCTTCAGTGGGCATTTATTAAAATATTGGGATTCACATGGTATGACAGTAAAGTTATTGGTTCCTTTGTTGTATTAATTGCGTACAGCATTTATTTGTATTTAAGAATTGGAAAAAACGTTGCAGGTAAATCTTTGGCATTATGGAATGTTGCGTCATTTCTTATTGTGTTGATTAACTTCTTCCTGTTTGGCCAATTATCATCATTCCATTTTTGGTATTCATAATAAGGAGGCTCCTCATGCGGAAAATTATTGTTGGATCTAGACGAAGCAAACTTGCATTAACACAAACAAATTGGGTAATCGAACAGCTGAAAAAACTGGGCGCTCCTTTTGAATTTGAAGTGCAGGAAATTGTGACAAAAGGGGACAAAATACTGGATGTAACCCTTGCAAAAGTCGGCGGTAAAGGCTTGTTTGTCAAGGAAATTGAACAGGCGATGCTGAGCAAGGAGATTGATATGGCCGTACATAGCATGAAAGATATGCCTGCTGAATTGCCGAAAGGGCTAACAATTGGCGGTGTGCCTTTTCGAGAAGACCACCGGGATGCGTTGATTTCAAGAGATCATGTTCCATTGGCGGAATTGAAACCGGGAGCGATCGTCGGTACAAGCAGTTTACGCCGCAGCTCTCAGCTTTTGCTAAAACGTCCGGATTTAGAAATTAAATGGATTCGCGGCAATGTAGATACGAGGTTAAATAAGTTGAAAGAGGAAGAATATGATGCGATTATTTTGGCAGCTGCCGGCCTGTCGCGTCTAGGCTGGACCCGCGATGTTGTCACTGAATTTTTGGAAACAGATAGTTGTATTCCGGCGGTTGGCCAAGGGGCATTGGCGATTGAATGCCGTGAAGATGACCAAGAACTGCTCGACTTGCTGAAACAATTTACTTGCCAGAAGACAGAAAAAGCTGTCCGGGCAGAGCGGGCATTTTTGCAAAAAATGGAAGGCGGCTGCCAAATCCCAATTGCTGGGTATGCCCATGTCGACGACAACGGGAAAATTACTTTACATGCTCTTGTTGCCGCTCCTGACGGAAAAGAGGTATATAAAGAAGATGTAAGCGGACAAGTTCCCGAGCAAGTCGGGTGGCTTGCAGCCGATCGTTTAATTCAAAAAGGGGCAAAAGTGTTAATTGACAAGGTAAAACGGGAGCTTGAGGGGCAATGACGACGCCTTTGCCTTTAAAAAATAAAAAGGTGCTTGTTCCACGGGGAGAAAAGCAGGCAAAAGCTTTTGTAAAACTCATCGAAAAATATGGCGGAATACCGGTAGAGATCCCGCTTATTGCCTTTCGGCCGATTGTACGCACTCCAAAACTTGAAAGGTTTTTGCAGCGATTGAATCAGTACGATTGGGTCATCTTTACGAGCAATGTCGCTGTCGAAACGTTTTTATCGTTTTTGGGCAAGGATGCGCTTGCAAGATTGCCAAAAATAGCTGCGATTGGGAAAAAAACTGCGCATGTATTAAGCTCCAAAGGCCTGAATGTTGAGTTTTTACCGTCACAATATGTTGCTGAGACGTTTGTCTCCGAGTTTTCGCCCTGTATTCGCCCGGGGATGAATATTTTGATCCCAAAAGGAAATCTTGCCAGAGAGTACATCGGCGCATCCTTAAGAAAAAATGGTGCTATTGTTGATGAGGCTGTTGTGTATGAAACCTATTTGCCGAAAGAGAGCCGGACAAGGCTGGCTGAAATGATCACCGCCGAAAAACTGGATATTTTGTTGTTCACAAGCCCGTCAACCGTAGATCATTTTATCGGCATTATCAGTGAATGCGGACTTAAAGATCATTTAGCGGGTAGCTTGATCGGATGCATTGGTCCAATAACCGAGAAAAGGCTGATCTCGTCCGGCTTACCGGTTCACGCTTCCCCAAAGGTGTACACGGTAGAGGAAATGGTTAAATGTATGATTACTTATCTTGAAGAAAAAAATAGAGGTGTTTAAAATGGATTTGCAATTTTCACGTCATCGCCGCCTGCGCTCAAGCGCAAATATAAGGGCATTGGTCAGGGAAAATCATCTAAAAGCTGAAGACTTTATTTACCCGCTTTTCATTGTCGAAGGTGAAAAGATTCGTAATGAAGTTTCGTCAATGCCGGGGGTATACCAAGTTTCGCTGGATCATCTTGAGGCGGAAATACAAGAAGTTGATTCGCTTGGAATCAAAGCTGTGATTTTATTCGGGATTCCGGAAATAAAAGATGCGTGCGGAACTGGAGCCTTTCATGATCACGGAATCATTCAGAAAGGGACGCGATTGATCAAAGAAAAATTTCCGGAAATGCTTGTTGTTGCTGATACATGCTTATGCGAATACACAGACCATGGCCATTGCGGCGTAGTTGAAGGTGAAAGGATTCTCAATGACGAATCGCTTGATTTACTTGTCAGAACGGCGATCAGCCAAGCAAAAGCCGGCGCCGATATTATTGCGCCTTCGAATATGATGGACGGATTTGTGGCCGCGATCCGCGCCGGACTTGATGAAGCAGGCTTTATCGATGTGCCGATTATGTCTTATGCCGTAAAATACGCTTCAGCTTTTTACGGACCATTCCGGGATGCTGCTGAAGGTGCGCCGCAATTTGGCGACCGAAAGACCTATCAGATGGATCCGGCGAACCGAATGGAAGCCTTTCGTGAAGCCGAGTCAGATGTGACGGAGGGGGCTGATTTTTTGATTGTCAAACCGGGAATGCCTTATCTCGATATCGTTCGTGATATGAAAAATCACTTTCATCTTCCTGTTGTTGTATATAATGTTAGCGGCGAATATGCAATGATCAAGGCTGCTGCACAAAATGGCTGGATTGATGAAAAAAGCACAGTGCTTGAAATGTTGCTTGGAATGAAACGGGCTGGCGGCGATTTAATCATCACGTATTTTGCCAAAGATGCTGTCCGCTGGCTGCGTGAAGCGGAGTAATGGAACAAAACCTTATCGAAAAGAGGGAATTCGATGCGTTCATATGCAAAATCGATTGAGGCTTTTAAAGAAGCGCAAAAGCTGATGCCAGGAGGTGTGAACAGCCCTGTCCGCGCCTTTAAATCCGTAAACATGGATCCAATTTTTATGGAAAAAGGAAAAGGCTCGAAAATTTACGATATCGACGGCAATGAATATATTGACTATGTGCTTTCATGGGGACCGTTAATCTTGGGCCATTCCAATGAGCGGGTAGTTGAAGCGTTAAGAAAAGTAGCTGAAATGGGCACGAGCTTTGGCGCCCCGACATTAATGGAAAATAAACTTGCCAAACTCGTTGTCGAACGGGTTCCATCCATTGAGATTGTCAGAATGGTCTCTTCCGGAACAGAAGCAACGATGAGTGCATTAAGGCTTGCAAGAGGATATACTGGACGAAACAAAATCCTTAAATTTGAGGGCTGCTACCACGGTCATGGCGATTCCTTGCTGATCAAAGCAGGTTCCGGCGTTGCCACCCTTGGACTTCCTGATAGTCCCGGCGTTCCAGAAGGAGTCGCGAAAAACACAATTACGGTTCCTTATAATGATCTCGAAGGCGTCAAGTCTGCGTTTGAGCACTTTGGTGAAGATATTGCCTGCATCATTGTCGAACCTGTTGCCGGGAATATGGGCGTTGTTCCGCCACTGCCAGGATTTCTTGAAGGTCTTAGGGACATTACGATAAACTACGGTGCATTGCTGATCTTTGATGAGGTGATGACCGGCTTCCGTGTGGATTACCATTGTGCCCAAGGTTATTTTGGCATAACACCGGACATTACCTGTCTTGGAAAAGTAATTGGCGGCGGGCTCCCTGTTGGGGCATACGGCGGGAAAGCTGAGATTATGGAGCAAATTGCACCAAGCGGACCAATTTATCAAGCGGGAACGCTTTCGGGAAATCCGCTGGCAATGACGGCTGGGTATGAAACGTTGAGCCAATTAACACCCGAAGATTACCAAGAATTTATTCGCAAAGCGGATTTGCTTGAAAAAGGCTTGAATGAAGCAGCAGAAAAATATGGGATACCTCACACCGTAAATCGTGCGGGTTCGATGATTGGCTTCTTTTTTACAAATGAGAAGGTGGTCAATTATGAAAAAGCAAGAACGTCCAACCTTGACTATTTTGCTTCATATTATCGGGAAATGGCCAACCAGGGTGTATTCCTGCCCCCATCACAATTTGAAGGATTGTTTCTGTCGACTGCCCTTTCCAATGAAGATATCGAAAAGACCATCAAGGCAGCAGAAATAGCTTTTTCAAAATTAAACTAATTTTTACCAGCACACTCGCCAAATTTGCGGGTGTGTTTATTTTTTTATCATAAATAAAAACGATTTTTCATAGAGTGTAAGTGACATAGTGATTTTTAAATAAACGGAAACGAAGGGAGGAGTCGCTTTGTCTCAGGAAAATCAATCGTGTCTGAGGTTTTCTTTGGAGGAATCATTATGGTTTAGAAAAGGACAGGAAGTCGATGAGCTAATATCGATTTCGCTTGATCCCGATATCACCATCCAAGAAAATGATCAGTACGTGACGATACGTGGGTCATTGGAATTGACCGGAGAATACAAAAGCTTGCAAGACAGCGGGGAAGTGGAGGAAAAAGCGGAGTTTGCCCAGAAATATGTTCAACGGGTGGATGAAGGCGACGAAGGGGTTTGTGAGTTTTCGCATCGCTTCCCAGTTGATATAACAATACCAAATAATCGGATTCAAAGCATTTATGATATCGATGTGATGGTTGAAACGTTTGATTACTCTCTTCCAGAACGAAGTTGCTTAAAACTATCGGCTGAATTGACGATTTCCGGTCTGTATGGAGCTCGGCAGGAACAGGGAGATGAAGCTGAAGACGTTTTTGCAAATGCGAACCGCTCAATAGAAGATCAAGTAAGTGACAATGCTGCTGAGGAAACAACGGAAGAAAGCCTTGTGGAGGAGGAAGAACGTCCAATTTTTGTTGTTGAAGCGAGAAAGCCGCAAGAGGATGAAAGTTCAATGGAAACGGTATCGTATCCGACTTTTTCCTACCAGCCGCAAGAGCAACCTGTATTTACCCAGGTTTCGGATTTCAGCCAGCCGGATCGCGGTGAAGAAAAACCGAAAATCGAAGTAATCGTCGAAGAAGAAGTAAAAGAAGCAGAAGAAACAGAAGAGGTAGAAGTTGAAGAAAAAGAGACGGAAGAGGAAAGCTCATCATCTTCTTCAAGTGATCAAGGGCCTGTTTCAAAGATAAAGAAAGCGATAAAGAAAAAAGCAGTCAAAAAGAAAAGCATGTCCTTAACAGAATTTTTTGCCCGCAAAGATGACCGTGACGAAGCTCAGGCAAAGTTAAAAATCTGTATTGTTCAAAAAGGGGAAACCTTAGATCAGATTGCGGAACGATACGATGTCACGTTTCAACGACTACTTCAGGTTAATCGGCTTGAAGTAAACCAAGATGTGTATGAAGGGCAAGTCCTTTATATCCCGACAGTATTAGCAAAAAAATAGTGGGAGATGAAAAATAAGCATGAGCGGGTATACTTGGGTGCCTGCTCCTTATTTTTCTATTGGAGGATTTTTAAAATGAGCGGTGAAAATCGACTGGTAGCACTGGCGCCGATTTTGCGGAATTACCAGCTTGAACCATACTTTGTAGAGGATTATG
>JAKACS010000140.1 GCA_021821235.1 Bacillota bacterium | reverse complement strand
TAAGACGAAAAAACAGCCTAATAGCTCTAGTGCTGTGCCGAACGTACTCGGTTCCTTCTTCCTTGCTTTACGTTTTTGTTTCTTTCTACTCAATCGTACACCAACTTTTTTCTGAATATCTTTTAATGCCAATGATATTGCCTTATTTAAGACTTCTTCAAGCAACACTACCTTTCCTTTACGAGTAGACATTTTTTTCCCGTCTTTTAAGATCATTCCAAAAGGTACATGGATCATTCCTTTCTGCCATTCGTAACCCATCTTGTCCAGCACGGCAAACAATTGTTTGAAATGAAGGGTTTGTTCATTTCCCACTACATATAATGATTTAACGAAATGGTAAGTCTCTTGGCGATAAACGGCTGCAGCAAGATCGCGAGTTGCATAAAGAGTCGTTCCATCACTTTTCTTGATTAAACATGGAGGTAAATCTTGCAGTGGGACGACTTTGGCTCCTTCAGATTCTTGTAACAAATTCATTTCTTCAAGAAATTGGACAATCCTTTCCATCTTGTCATTGTAAAATGCTTCACCCTGATAGGAGTCAAAGGTTATTCCCATTAACGTATAAATCTTTGAAAATTCCTTTAACGATTCTTCTCGAAACCATTGCCACAATTGAATGGCTTCTTGATTGCCTTCTTCTAGTTTTTTAAACCATTTACGTGCTTCATCATCCAATCCTGGTTCTTTTTCCACTTCTCCATGAAATTTCACATACAAACTCAGCAGTTCTTTAATGGGATGCTGTCTTACGTTTTCTTCATTTCCCCAAAGTTTGTATGCAACAATCAATTTGCCGAACTGAGTACCCCAATCCCCCAAATGATTGATCCGAATCGGACGATAGCCGCATTTTTCCGCAATCAGCGCCAAGGAATTTCCGATAACAGTAGAACGTAAATGGCCCATTGAAAAAGGCTTTGCAATATTTGGTGAAGAAAAATCAATGGTGATGACTTGGTTTTTTCCAAGATTTAAGTCTCCGTAATGATCTTTTTTGGAAAGGACATCTTTCATGACACTTGATGAAACTTTATTTTTATTTAAAAACACATTTACATATCCGCTTACTGCCTCGATTTTTTCAAAAAGCGGTGATTCTATTTTACCTGCTATTTCAAGAGCTATGCTTTGGGGGGATTTTCGAAAAATTTTCGCCAGTTCAAAACAAGGAAAGGCCATATCCCCCAAGTGTTCAAATTTCGGTTTTTCAATCATATAACTTAATGTGCTGTTTTCCAATTGTCCATTTATAGATTCATATAAAAGATCGGCAAAATCACTTAAATAGTTCATCCTTTTCCTCCTCCAAATAAAAAACTCCCGCCTCTTTTGCAAATAAAAGAGACGAGAGTTTGATTGATCCCGTGGTACCACTCTAATTGTTTTTAAAAATTAAAAACCACTCCATTTGATAACGAGGTGATCCCCGGCATTCCCTACTCCGTTTCAGGAAAGCATCTTCAAAGTGCGGTTCATTATCTGCTGCATGCCAAGCTCACACCATCCTCAGCTCGCTTTATTTTCACAAATAACTACTCTCTTTATCATCGATTTTATAACTATTTATACGTAATTATATCCATTCATTCGATAATTACAACCTAATCTAGGAAATAATTGCAAAAGTTATCTATATTTATTGTAACGATAATAGTGTAAACAATAAGAAAGAGACTTCCCCTATTAGTGGAACACATATAGAAAGTCCAGTTCTTGCATTATAAATTTCAGGAGATAGGACAAGGGCAGGGCGCCGGCCTGCTTGTGGATGAAATGATAACCAAACAATATCGCCCCTTTTCGGAGTATACGTCATTACCATTCTTCTTTCCCCATTGCCCCATCGGTAAAGGTCTCTTTATGATACATTTCGGGATGAACGTCCTTCAACATTTCCTCTAATGTTTGGGATTTTGGCTTTAACACATTGAATTTTTTTCAATAGTGAGTTCTACTTCTTTTCCTCCTTCAATCTTTACTGCTTGACACAAGGCTTTTGGCAAACGAATCGCCAAACTGTTACCCCATTTTTGAACTTGCATAATGGAGAAACCCCCTTAACCAGTTTTTGCAATGGAAAGTGCTTACTTATTTAATTTTCATCTTGTTCCGTTAGAATCACCGGGCCGCCGCTTGTGATCGCAATGGTGTGCTCGAATTGGGCAGAATACTTGCTGTCAATTGTTCTAGCGGTCCAGCCGTTTGTATCCATTTTCATTTGATACTTGCCGATATTCACCATTGGTTCAATCGTAAACACCATGCCTTCCTTAATGCGCGGCCCTTTCCCAGGCAGGCCGTAATGTGGGACATCCGGTTTCTCGTGAATCACGGCGCCGATTCCATGGCCAATAAAATCGCGGACAACGGACAATCCTTCACTTTCCACATACTGTTGAATCGCATGGCCAATATCGCCAATCCGGTTTCCAATCTGCGCTTGTTCAATTCCTTTGTAAAGTGCCTCTTTTGTGACTTTTAACAAATGCGCTGTTTCCTGTGAAACGTTACCAACCGCGTAGCTCCAGGCAGAATCGGCCAGAGCACCATTGTAATTTACAACCATGTCGATCGTGACAATATCCCCCTCATTTAACGGCTCTTTCCGCGGAAATCCGTGGCAGATTTCATCATTTACACTTGCACAAGTCGCATACTCGTAGCCCTTGTACCCTTTTTGTTCAGGCGTTGCTCCTTGTTTTTTTAAAAATTGTTCAACAAACTCCTCAATCTCCCAAGTTGTAATTCCCGGCTTAATGAGTTTGGCAATTTCTTTATGGCAGGAGGCAAGAATTTTGCCAGCTTGTTTCATTGCTTCAATTTCACGGGCTGATTTTAAAACAATCATGTTTTCTTCCTCTTTTCTGTAAATTCTTCGCTATTTATGCATATTCCGTTGAACGTGTATCCATTCATACGCTCTTTTATATTAGCGCTATTTGAACTTTTTATCAAAGGACTTTGCCTTTCCGGTCTGTTGCCGATTCCTCTCCCAATCGTAAAATTTCGTTCAGCAAATAGCACTTTTTATATACTTTTGTTAAAATAAAGTTAACTTTTTAGAGTTAGGTGTGTGAAGCTCCATGATCGGTGATCGTGTAAAAAAACTTCGTTTGGAAAAAAAAATGTCCTTATCAGAACTAGCTGATCAAGCTGGAGTAGCTAAGTCGTATTTAAGTTCGCTTGAACGAAATCTGCAACGCAATCCCTCCATACAGTTTCTTGAAAAAATTGCAAGCGTCCTCAACGTACCTGTTGACCATTTAATACATGAGCAAGAAAATCATGCAGAATTGGATAACGACTGGATGAATCTCGTGAAAGAAGCAATGGACTCTGGTATTTCAAAAGAACAATTCAAGGAATTTCTCGAATTTAACAGATGGAGAATCAATCAGCAAAACGACAAGTAAGAAGTAGATCCATTCCTATATTTGATCAATTTTTCCGTTTGCGTTTTGTCTAGATATGCAGAATACCGAAGGAATTTGTAGCAAAAAAAAGATTCCGAATAGACAAAAAATAACACTCTAAGACGAGCGAACTAGGTATAATCTACCTATGAGTGTAATAAAGTAAATTAGTCCTAAAAATAGAGAGCAAATTTTGGGGGAAATCAGAAAAAGGCAAACCTGTTGAAAGACAGGGACGCAAAGCTGCGGGTCTAAGGCGAGAATTCCGTTTGCTATGATTGCCGGGTTGCCTGAAATACGATCGGTATTTGTATTTTAGGGGTGAGAATGTGATCAAAACAAAAGAACTTGTTGAAGAAATTGACAAAGATTGGATGGCACTAATAATCGAAGCAAAAAAAATCGGGATTTCAAAAGAAATCGTTCGTGAATTTCTTAACCAGAATCATATGCAAACCGCAGTTCGTAAGAATTCATAAACTACATAGCAAAAGTAAGTTTAGAAAGTACTCGCATGAGAGTACTTTCTTTTTAATGAATTAGGTTCTTGGGAGTATCAAAATTTCAACCCGTCTATTTTTCGAACGACCCTCCGGGGTATCATTTGATGCGATCGGCTGGTATTCGCCAAAACCTTTTGCGCTAAACCAGCGCGGATCCAGTTTGTCGTTTCGTAAAACGATTTTCATAAAGTTCACTGCGCGCATTACACTTAATTCCCAATTGGATTCGAATTTTGAATTGCTGATTGGAACATTGTCCGTGTGTCCACTGATAATAATATTTCTCGGCGGGTTCATGACAAGCAAATTGGAAATTTCACTTGCAGTTTTCAAGTCCATGCTGCGGACTTCCGCGCTTCCGGAATCAAAAAGAACATTATCCCGAATCGTCACAAGCAGACCTTCGCTTGTTAACGATGTTTGCAGTTTGTTTGATAATTGATTTGCCGCAATATAATTGTTCACTTTTACTTGCAATTCTTTCAGCTCTTTTTGATCCGCTTGCATTGCTTTTTGCTTTTCCTGCTCTTTTTTCAGTTTCTCAGGGTCTTCTGCTGTATATTGATTTTTCTGCAAGTCCTTTTTTTGCGTATCGGGGGCGTCTAAATTGCCTTGCGGGATTGAAGTTTGATAATTCAATAATCCCGTTCCCCCAGTAAACATTTCATTAAAGGCTTTGGATAAAAGCTGAAATTTTTGAGCATCAACTGAACTCATGGCAAATAGGACAATAAATAACGCCAACATCAAGGTTAACAAGTCAGCATATGGCAAGAGCCATCCCTCACTCGGCTCTTCTTCTTCATGCTTTTTCTTGCGGCGTTTACTCATCTTGATTCACAACACTTTCTTCAAGAATTTTGCTCCGTTCGCCCGCCGGCAAATACGATGCCAGCTTTTGTTCAATCACTCTTGGTGCTTCTCCTTCCAAAATTGAGAGAATGCCTTCAATCATCATCTGCTTCACTTTAACTTCCTGCTTTGATTTGCGTTTCAATTTATTGGCAAATGGGTGCCACAATACATATCCTGTGAAAATTCCAAGCAAGGTAGCAACAAACGCCGCCGAGATAGCCCGTCCGAGTTCAACCGTATCGTTCATATTGCTGAGCGCGGCAATTAAGCCGAGTACTGCGCCCAAAACCCCGAGCGTCGGGGCATAGGTTCCCGCTTGGGAAAAAATGGCAGATCCCGATAGATGGCGCTCTTCCATCGCCTCAACTTCTTCCGAAAGCACATCCCGTATGTAATCAGCGCTCTGCCCATCAACTGCAAGCGACAACCCATTTTTTAAAAAAGGGTCTTCCACTTCGCTTGTCTTCGCTTCAAGGGCGAGCAGCCCTTCCTTCCTGGCCAGTTGCGCCCATTCTGAAAATAAACGGATCAATTCAGCTTGATCAACCGCTTTTTGTTCTTTAAAAATAACGCCAAAAAGTTTCGGCACTTTTTTAATTTCACTCGTCGGAAAAGCAATCGTTACCGAAGCAATTGTTCCGGCAATAATAATCAAAAACGCTGCAGGGTTTGCCAAGGCGACTAAACTGACCCCTTTTAAAACCATCCCCATGCCAATGGCCACAAAGCCAATAATTAAACCAATAATTGTCGTTAAATCCATTTATCTCTCACCTGCATCTGCCGTATTTACCCTTTTTAGCTTTACATTTTGCTTTTAAAAAAAGATTCTCTTTCTCTTTATTTCGACAAGATTCACTGAATTTTAATAGCTTAGTGGAATTTTCCCATCTCCATTCAACCATTTGGCTCGGTTTCATTCAACAATTGCATAAAGGTTTCAGTGGCCTTTTTATTCCGTCCAAAAGATGAATAAATATATGAAAATTTTCGGAGGAATACTTCATCTTTAATTGGAATGACCGAAAGATGATGATTTTCGACTTCTCTTAAAATGGCGTACTCCGATAACAGAGACAACCCCATATTTCGGATCACAGCTTCTTTTACACCGTGTGTGCTGCTAATCGAGACAATATTCTTCGCTTTTAACGCATGGGAACGCACTACATGTTCCAAAAAGGCCCTTGTACCCGACCCTTTTTCCCTCGTAATCCATACTTGATCTTGAAGCTGTTCAATCGACATATCGGTTATTAGCGAAAGTGGATGATTGTAAGAGGCAACGATTTTGAGTTCATCCTTCATAAATGGGACGACCGTCAGATTTTTTTCGTTACATTGCCCTTCGATCAAGCCGATGTCCACATGAAACAGCTTTACATGTTCGATAATCTCGTTTGTGTTTCCAATGATAACTTCGAGTCTACTATTTGGATACTGGTTGCAAAATTTCTCCAATAGAGCGGGGAGTACGTATTCCCCAATCGTAAAGCTGGCACCGATTTTGAGTTCAAGTTGAATCGAGTGGTGGTCGGCAATCTCTTCCTTGGCCGTTTCATAGATTTGCAGGATCTGCTTTGCCCGTTCATACAACAATTCACCAGTGGAAGTGAGTTGAAGCTGCTTAGGTGAGCGCACAAAAAGCGATGTCTCAAATTCTTTTTCCAAGTTTTGAATGTGAACACTGACACTCGGCTGGGAGATCAGCCGTTTTTCCGCTGCTTTTGTAAAATTTCCTTCCTCAACGACTGCAACAAATGTCCGTAAGGCATCATAATACATCCAATCGCCCCTTTTATTAAAGTTATTAATAATTGGAATTAATAATATGTATTTCACTAATACTTTATCATACGTTACAGTTAACTTACAGAGAAATGGAGGGGAAAAATCGAGGAGCAACAACAAACACTCGCCAACCCAAAATTCAATACACTACCTTTTCTTAAAGGGATATTATTGACATTCCTTATTGCCCTTGTGGCAAAGGCTTTAGCAGGGCTTCCGTTTTTATCGATTATGGGGCAATTAGTTCTTGCTATTCTGCTTGGAATGATTTACAGTGCGGTATTTACCTACCCTGTTTCCTACGGGAAAGGAATTGCTTTTTCCAATAAAAAATTGCTGAGGCTGGGAATCATTTTATTGGGAATGAGGTTAAATTTAGCTGATATTTACCATGCCGGCTCGAAAGTATTTTTAATTGCGGTTATTAATATCATCTTCACATTGATTGTCGTGTATAGCATAAGCAAATGGTTTAGAGTGGAAAAAAATCTTGGCATTTTGACTGCTTGCGGAACGGCAATTTGCGGTGCAGCCGCTGTTGTAGCAATTGCCCCGCAGATTAAGGCAAATGAACAAGATACAGCAATCGGCGCGGCAACGGTCGCTGTTTTGGGAACGATTTTCACCTTGGCTTATACTTTTCTGTATCCGATCTTGAATTTGACAGCGAAAGGGTATGGCGTCTTTACAGGTTCTACCTTGCATGAAATTGCCCATGTCATCGCCGCAGCGGCTCCAGGCGGGGCAGATGCAGTTGATTTAGCGGTGATTGTCAAATTAACGCGGGTTGCCTTATTGGTGCCCGTTGCGTTTATCATCGGCTTCATCGCTGAAAGGGGAAAGGAAAAATCGGAAAAACGCAAAAAAACCTTGTCTTCCTTGCCGATTCCATGGTTTATCTTTGGTTTTCTCGCTGTCAGCGGCATCAATACGCTTGGAATTGTACCATCGTCTATTGCCCAAACGATTGTGACCATCTCCTACCTGCTGATTGCAATGG
>JAKACS010000139.1 GCA_021821235.1 Bacillota bacterium | reverse complement strand
ATGTAACACTGCATGTATGGCAGCCAATGCATTTATCCAAGTTCATGACCATTCCGATTTGTGCTTTAATCTTCAAGCCAATCAACCTCCTTCAGTTTGCGGATGACCACGTTCAAGTCACGCTGATTTCCGGTTGGACCATAATAGTTGTATCCATAGCTAAGCTGACCGTACCCGCCAATCATATGGGTTGGTTTTACATGGATCCGCGTTGGGCTATTATGAGTACCGCCGCGATTATTTGTCAATTTTGTACCAGGGACATTGATATGCCGATCCTGCGCATGGTGCATGAACGCCATTCCTCTTGGCATCCGGTGGGAAACAACCGCCCTTGCCACTACAACGCCATTGCGATTGAAGCATTCGATCCAGTCGTTGTCAACAACGCCGACTTCAGCGGCATCGTCTTTGTTCATCCAGACAGTCGGACCGCCGCGGAACAGTGTCAGCATTGGCTGGGAATCAAAATACATGCTGTGAACCGACCATTTATTATGCGGTGTTAAATAATTTAAAATAATCTCTTTTCCTTCGACTTCCGGCCGATTGTTTTTAAACGGCTTATGGTTCAAAATTGGCTTAAATGTTGCCATTGCTTCGCCAAACTCCTGCATCATTTCATGGTCAAGATAGAACGATTGCCGGCCGGTGACCGTACGCCATGGAATCAACCGCTCCACATTTGTCGTAAATGGCGAATAGCGCCGGCCGCCTTTTTCAGAACCGCTGAATGCCGGTGAGGTAATCACTGTTTTCGGCTGTGCGGTAATTTGTGCAAATGTGAAGCATTCTTCCTCACGCTCTTCGGCAAGATCCGCAAGCTGTAAGTCGGTGTTCTTCTCAAGTGCTTTCCAAGCCTTCACCGCCATATGGCCATTTGATGTGGAAGACAATGTTAAAATCGCTTCGGAAACGCTTTTTGCCGACTCGATATTTGGACAACCTTCCCCAATGCCGGTACGAACAGTGCCGAGGTCTTTTTTCAGCTTGTCATATTCATCACTTGCCGACCAGGAAATGCCTTTAATACCATACGGCAGGTTTTTGATATTAGGTCCAAGCGCAGTCATTTTTTGCGAAATCAGCTTGAAATCGCGTTCGACAATATGAATTTGTGGCATTGTCTTCCCAGGAATTGGCTCACATTCACCTTTGCTCCAGTCTTTAACCCGGCCTAGCGGCTGGGCCATCTCCTGTGGTGTATCATGCTGCAGCGGTGTTGCAACAACTTCTTTTACTGGATCAAGATTCAGCTCTTGCGCCAGGTTTGATACTGACTTTGCTAACGCCTTAAAAATCTCCCAATCTGACTTTGCTTCCCATGGGGTTGAAATGGCCGGATTGAACGGATGAATAAACGGATGCATATCAGTACTACTTAAATCATGTTTTTCATACCAAGTTGCTGCCGGTAAAATGACATCCGAATACAGCGGCGTCCCAGCCATCCGGAAATCAAGGCTGATCAACAGATCCAACTTTCCTTCGGGTGCTTCATCGCGCCACTTAATTTCTTGCGGCCGCAGCATGTCATCATCTTCATTTAACAAGCCGTTTGTTGTTCCGAGAAGATGTTTTAAGAAATACTCGTGGCCTTTTCCGGAACTTGAGATCAAATTGGCGCGCCAGACGAATAAATTGCGCGGGAAATTGACTGGGTTATCCGGATCTTCAATCGCAAACTGAAGATTCTTGTCTTTTAATTGTTGAGCAACATATTGGCCAATTTCTTCTGCGGAGGTTGCTCCAGCGTCAATTGCTTCTTTATATATATCGATTGTATTTTTATTAAAAGTTGGATAGCTTGGCAGCCAACCAAGTCTTGCTGCCAGCACGTTGTAATCAGCATAATGTTCATAGCGCGCTTTGCCAATTACCGGAGACACATGCTCGCTGACTGGTTGTTCTTCATAACGGTACTGATCGGTTGCAAAATAAAAGAACGATGTTCCATTTTGCAATTTTGCCGGCGTCACCCAATCGCGAGCAGTCGCGATATTTTGCCAGCCTTCTGCAGGACGCAGCTTTTCCTGGCCGACGTAGTGCGCCCAGCCGCCGCCGTTTACTCCTTGCGCACCAACGAATAAGACCAGGTTTAACACCGAACGGTAGATTGTGTCGGAGTTGAACCAGTGATTGATTCCAGCGCCGACAATGATCATAGAACGACCATTTGTTTCAAGTGCATTTTCGGCAAACTCGCGGGCAATTTGGATAACTAGTTCCTTTTTTACGCCAGTTATCATTTCCTGCCAGGCAGGCGTGAATGCGATCATATCGTCGAAAGTTTTTGCTGTTTCTCCGCCAAGGCCGCGATCAACGCCATAGTTTGCCAGCGTTAAATCGTATACTGTTGTCGTATAGAATGTTTGTCCATTAGCCTCTACTTTTTTCATTGGCACAGTGCGGTAAAGGGTGTTGTTGCCTTCATGTGAAAAATAAGGGAGTTTTACGGTTGCAATTTCATCTTCTGCGCCGTTAAAGGTCATGCGCGGCTCAATTGCTGCTCCTGTCTCTTCGTCTTCCATCCGCAAATTCCATTTTGCTTTATTTTCCCACCGCGCACCCATCGTGCCGTTTGGTACTGCAAAACCGTTTGTATTTTCATTAAATAGCACCGGTTTAAAATCGCTGTTTCCGGCTGTTTTTCCAAGGTCGTTTGCATTTAGGAAGCGATCTGGAATGTAGTGATCCCCGTCTTTTTTCAATGTAACAACAAATGGAAAATCGGTGTATTGCTTAGCATAATTGATAAAATATTCGTGCTCATTGTCAACATAGAATTCTTTTAAAATGACATGACCCATTGCCATTGCCAGCGCCCCATCGGCACCCTGCTTCACTTTCATCCAGTCATCGGCAAATTTCGTCGATTCTGCATAGTCCGGGCTAACCGAAACGACTTTTGTGCCGCGATAGCGAACCTCTGCCAGAAAGTGGGCATCCGGAGTCCGTGTTAATGGAACATTCGAACCCCACGTCATGATATAGCCTGCATTAAACCAGTCCGAGCTTTCAGGCACATCTGTCTGGTCTCCCCAAATTTGCGGAGAAGCTGGCGGTAGATCGGCATACCAGTCATAAAAGCTGAGCATCGGTCCGCCCATTAAGGACATAAAGCGCGAACCCGCAGCATAAGATACCATTGACATTGCCGGAATCGGAGAGAAGCCAATGTTGCGGTCTGGACCGTACTTCATAACCGTGTACAAAAGCGATGCGGATACGAGCTTTAATACCTCGCCCCACTCGGCTCGAACAAGACCGCCTTTTCCGCGCGCCTGCTTGTACGTTTTCGCTTTATCCGGATTTTCGACAATGCTTTTCCAGGCTTCAAGCGGGTTGCTATTTGCTTTCAATGCGTCACGCCACATCGTTAGCAATACATCACGGACATACGGATACTTCACACGAAGCGGGCTGTAAATATACCAAGAAAAGCTTGCTCCCCTTGGGCAGCCGCGTGGTTCAAAGTCCGGCATATCCGGGCCTGTTGATGGATAGTCTGTTTGCTGGCCTTCCCAAGTAACAATGCCATCCTTAACGAAAATGTTCCAGCTACATGATCCGGTACAGTTAACACCGTGAGTTGAGCGAACAACTTTGTCGTGCTGCCATCGGCGGCGGTAAACATTTTCCCAATCGCGATTTTCATAGGTTGTTTGACTATGATTTTCTGAATGTTTTTCAATCGGAGATAAATATTTCAAACGGTTTACGAGCGGTGAGCGTTTCTTTTTCAAATTCAATCTCTCCTTTATCCTAAACCTTTCACCATGCGGCTGAGAGGTTCATTCGAAGCTATTATGTAGGTTCACTATACAACTTGATTATTTGTCTAAACTGTGAAGTAGTTCACATCTAGCTTCCTTGTCATAAAGTTGTCACAATCTGTCTTATCTATGAAAGAGTACAAAAACACAAAAATAGCCACATAGAGGTTTCCACGTGACTGTTTTTTACATTGCTGGAGAATTAGAGAATTGTTGGCGCGGCACCAATCAACCAGCTTGCGCAGGAAAGAGTATCTGAACAGAAATTCAGTGGATGCGAAAGAGGCATACCGAAGTATTAACCAATTAGCAAGCGGACATTTTCGATTTCAATTTCCATATTTTCATATTGAAATTCCAAAGATTTTGCCTTTAAATCAACCGATAAATCATGGTGCGGATCTTGAACAAAATGCAGCTTCGTTTCCCCCATGTTTAACGTTTTCTTGTACTTTGTTCCAACCAGCTTCGGAAAAAGATTCTTTATGTATTCCCATTCTTCACGGGAAAAATCCTTCATTATAAAGGCTTCACTTATCGACACGATGCCAACATCCTCTGCATTCGGTTTCATAAAATACTTTCTTATAAACTCAAACTTTCCTAAACTGTCCATTTGCAAAAACATGAATTGTAAATCACTTTTTGGAATTGGTTTTGTGTAAATAATCCGTAATGGCAATTTTAATTTTAATAGTCCACCGAGCAATTTTAATGATATCCTTTCAGGACCTTGAAAAGGAATGCCGCGCTCTTCCAATCCTTTTCTTATTCCGTCCAAGGAATCGGTTGCCAAACAGAGGCCGAACATGCCGCGTTTTCCTCCATTATATTTGGAGACCCATTCTTTTTTCCATTTTCCGCCATCCGTTTTTTTTATATAAGGCAAGACAAGGTACTGATCCCCAATCCACAAATTTACTACGTTAAAAGCTTTCGTGACTTGTCCTTTTTCTGGATCAAAAGGGATCCCATAGTCATCGAAGCGCTTTTTTAATTGAAGCATCTTTTTTTCATCATGGTCAATATGGATAACAAAGTGGTCTAATCTCAGCAACCAGCACACTTCCTTTAATGAATATTCTTACTTTTTTCATTATAAACTTTTTTCCAGACAATTGAAATGATGAAACAAAAAACCATCCTACAATTTTACTAGGATGGTAGTTTGTACCTATAATATTTGATTTTTTAAATGCTTTGCAGCTTCAGAGATGTTTTTTGCAAGGCTGATCGCCGTAATGACACTGACGCCATCTGCCCCTGCTTCCATAACGTTGGATGCATTCGCAGAGTTAATTCCGCCAATGCCGACAAGTGGAATGTCCATCCCTTTTTTCCTAAGTTCACGGATGAACGTTGTTCCTTGGATGGGTTTGGTATCCGCTTTTGTCGAAGTTGGAAAAATCGGACCAATTCCCAAGTAATCAGCCCCTTGTGCAATTGCAGCTTGGGCTTCTTCGAGCGTATGCGCAGACACCCCGAGAATTTTATCACCAATTTTGCTGCGTACGGCTTTGACCGGTTCATCCTCCTGTCCAATATGGACGCCGTCTGCATCGAGTCTAACCGCAAGTTCAACATCGTCATTTACAATAAAAGGAACGCCATGCTTGCGGCATATTTGCTGCAGTTCATTGGCCAGCTCAAATTTAGCCCCTCCTGTCAGCGCTCCTTTTCCCTTTTCACGAAACTGAAACAAAGTAATTCCGCCGGCAATTGCTTCTTGTAAAACCAGCTGCGGTTTTTTTATACAATTCGGACTTCCAGCAATAAAGTATACTTTCAGTATGCTCCGTAACCGTTCTTGATCATATCTTGACAAGACTTCAACCTCTTTTCCAATTCACGAGTAAGAAAGTTATCGTATTTTGTTATATGCCCAATGATTTGTTGGACCATGACCGCCGCCGATTTTGAGATCATGTTGGATTGCCGCTTGAATAAAGTCTTTGGCCGCCCTCGCTGCCTCAGCAACATTTGCTCCTTTTGCAAGCTCGGCAGTTAACGCGGCAGAGAATGTACAGCCTGTCCCATGGGTGTTTTTCGTTGCAATTCGGGGACTTTTGAACAAATGAAACTCCTGCCCGTCGTATAAAACGTCAATCGCCACATCGCTGTTCTCATCATGGCCGCCTTTTATAATCACATTTTGAACGCCCAAACCAGTTAATTTCTTTGCAGCTCCTTTTTTGTCCTCAAGGGTTTCAATTGTCATCCCAGTCAATTCCTTAGCTTCCGGAATATTTGGGGTAATAATGAGCGAAACCGGCAATAAAAATTTTTTCAACGCTTCGACCGCTTCTTTTTGCAGCAAGGAAGCTCCGCCTTTTGCGATCATCACCGGATCGACAACAACCTTCTTCCAATTGTACTGTTTGATTTTCTTCGAAACTATCTCAATGATTTCGGCATTAAACAGCATTCCAGTTTTTAACGCGTCTGTTCCCATGTCTGTGCCAATGGAATCAATTTGAGCTGCTACCGCCTCTGCTGTCATCGGATAGACACCTTGAACGCCAAGAGTGTTTTGGGCGGTGACGGCTGTGATTGCCGACATTCCAAACACGCCCAATTCTTGGAAGGTTTTTAAATCCGCTTGTATACCAGCACCCCCGCCGCTATCAGAGCCGGCAATCGTTAAAGCTTTATACACTGACATTATAAGTCACCCCTTTATTTGTGAAAAATTACCCAGTTGTTGGATTTCTTTTGCCGTGACATTTGAGAGCTGATTTAAAAATTCAATTTGAAAGCTGCCAGGCCCGGCTGTTTTTTGGGCAGCAATCTCTGCTGCTACACCGTAATATGCAAGAGCAGCGACTGAAGCCTTGATCCGATCCGGTTCCACTGCGGTAAATGCACCAATAACAGACGTTAGTAAACAGCCTGTCCCAGTCACTTTCGTTAAAGCGGCATCGCCATTTTTAACAACGAAGGTTTTTTCGCCATCGGAGACGACATCTTCTTTACCAGTTAGAACAACAACGGTATTGAGCTTTTTCGCTGCTGATTTGGCCAAAAAGACCGGGTCTGCTTGTGATTCCCCGGCGTCAACGCCTTTAATATTCCATTGTTGCCCGGCAGTGTTGGCAATTTCCGCCGCATTGCCGCGTAAAATCGATACCTTAACTTGCTTCAAAATTTTTTGTGCCGTTTCTGTGCGATAAACCGTTGCCCCGGCTCCAACTGGATCAAGAACGACCGGAACGCCGCTTTCATTTGCCGATTTTCCAGCAATCAGCATCGATTCAACGACAGTGCTATTTAATGTTCCGATATTTAACACAAGTGCTCCGGCTATCTTTGCCATTTCAGCCACTTCTTCAGCAGCGTAGGCCATCACAGGCGATGCTCCCAATGCCAAAAGCCCATTTGCGGTAAAATTCGTTACCACTACATTTGTAATATTATGGATGAGGGGATTTTCCTCTCTAACCCTTTGCAGCAGTTCTCCTACATAACTTGTATCCATTAAAATCCCATCCTTTATGCGTGTATAATCTTTTAAATGAAAAACAGCCAGATCCAATTGAACTGGCTGCCGAAATAAGTATTAGAAAAAATCATTTCTGCTACTTTCCTACGCTGGCATCATCCAGATCAGGTTAAAAGGGTTGAAAAAGGTCTTTTCTCTCAGCCCGATGTGGGCACCCCTAGTAGTTCGTTTGCTTGGCTAATCAGAATTTATATCCATAAATTCTAAAACGCATAAATTCAACTTCACCTCTGTCTTCGTCCAAAGGACTCGCCAGTCGGAGAGTTTTCATTTACTAAAAACATCTTAGCGCTATTCGGCTGATTCGTAAAGCAAAACCTTATTTTGGTTCCTCGTATTTCATTGCATGATCACTGTCTGCATAACCTTTTGTCGTCGGATCCTGGACCAAACCAAGCATCGAGAGCAAAACAAACAC
>JAKACS010000138.1 GCA_021821235.1 Bacillota bacterium | reverse complement strand
TAACTGGATTTAATGGATATTTTTCAAAATGTACCCCATCTTCGGAATAGGCAATGCATTGGCGCTGAGTAATTTCCGACTCATCGCGATCAAATCCAATGTTCGGGTCAATATGGCCAGTGTAGATAAGATATAATTTCTCATCTTTTTCAATCGAACTTCCAGAAAAACATCCATGTGTATCATAGGCTTTATCGTTCGCCAACGCGACAGGAAGGTATTCCCACTTCACAAAATCTTTCGTTTTAGCATGCCCCCAATGGATTTCACTCCAGACGACATCATACGGATTATATTGATAGAATAAGTGATATTCGCCTTTATAAAAAATGAAGCCGTTTGGATCATTCATCCAGCCTATTTCCGGTGAGAAGTGGTAATAGGGTCTGCTTGTGACTTTATCTTTATTTTGCTTTATATACTCGTTAGCACGCTGTAATCGATTCATTATACACCTCTCTTATTTAATTCCACTTTGCATCGAACCTTCGACAATGTATTTTTGGAAGAAAATATATAATATAACAATTGGGATGGTTACAATAGTTAATGCTGCCATAATATGGCTTGTGAAAATACTATATTTATCACTGAAGATTGCGTTCAGTGCCACTTGGATTGGCATCAGGTTCGAATCTGATAATGCCATAACCGGCCATAAGAAGTCATTCCATGAGGACAAGAAGGTCAATATTCCAACTGTGACATACATATTGAGGCTTGATGGTATTACGATTCGGAAGAAACAGCCAAGTTCACTTAACCCATCAATTTTTCCCGATTCAATTAGTTCGCCGGGGAAGGAAAGGAAATGCTGTCTAAACAAGAAAATATTCATTACATTCACTATAAACGGAAGTAGGTAACCAACAACAGTATTGATTAAGCCCATTTCGTTTACCACTAAGTACAAAGGGAGAATAGTGGCTTCAATTGGGACAATCATCAACGCGATTATAAATATAAGAATGCCGTCTTTAAATGGGAACTTAAATCTAGCCAATGCATATCCTGCCAGCGAATTGATCGTTAACCCGAAGACAACAGTGAGGGATGCATATAGTAAACTGTTTCCAAGATTTTTAAAAATATTGTATAACCCTAATAATTCCTTATAAGATTTCAAAGACAGATCCGAAAATCGCGGGAACACGGCATAAATGCTGCCTATATCCTTATAGATGGTTTCATCGATTTTAAATGAAGAAAGAACCATCCATACTAGCGGAATCAGAAATTGCAGAGCGATTGCAGAAGCCAGTACATAAAATAGCGTTTTCTTTACAATTTTCACGCTGCCTCCTCCTCTCTGAAGAGCTTTTTAATAACCATGGAAACGATGATTAAAAACAGGGTGAACACTAACGTGACTGCACTGGCATATCCAACGTTTCGATTACGGAATCCATATTCGTAAATGTATTGCAGAATAGTGATAGTTGAATAATCCGGGCCGCCGCCGGTCATTACCATTGGCTGAACAATCAGCTTAAAGGCTTGAATAGTCGTGGTAATTACTAAAAACATCGTGATTGGTTTTAATGATGGAATGGTAATGTATAAGAATCTTTGCAACACATTTGCTCCATCGATTTCTGCTGCTTCATAAATCTGGTTGTCAATGTTCTTTAAACCTGCTAAAAAAATCATCATTTGGTAACCACTTCCTGACCATGCCGAAATCACCACAATGGTGTACATCGCTTGGGAAGAGCTTGAAAGAAATGGTTGTTTTGGAAGTCCAATATTTGCTAAAATCTCATTAATGAATCCAGATGTTGGATTCAACATAACTGTCCAAAGAATAGAGATGACGACTAACGAAAGAACGGCTGGTGAAAAATAAGCGGTACGGAAAAAACCGACGCCCTTAACTTTTTTATTGACGATCAAGGCCAAACCTAGCGCCATGGATAGCTGGAGGGGCACAACCAGGACAACAAATTTGATCGTGTTGAGAAAACTTTGCCTTAATACTTCATCCGTCAGCATCCGTTTGAAATTCTCCAAACCAGTAAATTGTTTATCATTCGGCTTTAACAAATAATAATCGGAAAAGCCATACGTAAACGCCAATACAATCGGAAGTACAATGAAAAGAGTAGCGAGCACCAACGCTGGTGTCAAAAATCCATAGGCAGAAATGATTTCACCTTTTTTATAATGATTGCTTTGCCGATAGTGTTCAGTTGTATTTCTTACTTGGACGAACTGGCTTATTTTCATGTTTTCACATCCTTTCTACTAAAAAGAGGTAAGGTCGGTTCCCCACCTCTTTTTTCTCAGAAACTACTTCCGAAATTTCTCAAATTCTTGATCGATTTTTTTGGCAGCCCCATCAAGATATTTCTTGATTGTCGCAGAATCTGTTGTTTTGTTTTGAGCAATTTTTAAAATTACATCTTTTGCGAATGTTTCGGAGAGGTATGGATATCCCGGTGAGACAGGACGTGCCTTATTGGTGTTTTCAACCTGATATTTTAATACTTTCCATGCTTCATTGTAGTAAGGGTTGTTTGTATTTGTTTTGATTTCAGGAATAGAATTGATTCTGGTTGGAATTGAACCGTTTTTTTGATAGTACTCTTTAGATGCTTCATCGTTGGTTAACCATTCCATTACATCAACTATTTTCTTAATACGTTTTTCGTCTTTCTCTGAACCGTTGCGGACAAATGCCCAGCTTCCGGATGGAGTGTACAAGCTATTGAAATCTTTACTCATTTTTGGATAACGAATGGTTCTGAACTTCAATTTTGGGTAGTTGCTAGTTAATTCATTTACATACCAGAATCCGCTTACAGATAAAGCTGTTTTTCCAGAATAGAATGCTTTTTCAGATTCAGTTGCGGTCGCCAAGGCAGGCTCTTTAAACAACTGAGCGAATTTTGTTAATGCTTCTATCGATTTGTCGCTATTTAACACCCCATCAACTGTGACGCCATCTTTATCTACGATATTGGCGCCATTTCCCCAAAGTAGAGGTGTGAAATAATACGTTCCTGTTTCATATGCGCCGGCTGGAATATCCGTTAATAATGTGCTTACAGCAATTTCGTAATTTTTGAATGCCGGATCCTTTGATGTTTTTGCAAATGTATCGATTTTTCTGGCAAGTGTTACAAAATCTTCCCAAGTCCAGTCTTGATCTGGTTCAGGAACCAATGCTTTAATATCTTTAGGTAGTGCGTTTATCATATCATCGTTATACATGATTGCTACGCCGGAGTCTGAGTAGCCCATTCCGTAGAATTTGCCATCTACAGTACCTTGATCAATAATTGCCTTTGTAAATCCTTTTTTAAATCCGGCACTTAAGTACGGATCCAGTTCGCCGATAACGGCAGAATCTGCATAAGCTGCAATATCCGGCCCGTCAAGAGTAAAAATATCAGGCATGTTATTTGCAGTGATAGCAGCATTCAATTTATCGATATAACCTGATCCTGCTCCTGCGCGGGTGATATTTTGAATTTCAACTTTTGGCCCATCTGGATATTTTTCGTTGTATGTCTTTACCCGGTCTGCAAACATTTTCCCCTCTGGATTGTCGGCCGAAGCTTGTGTCCAAATAACGATTTTGTTACTTGCATCACCATTCGCATCTTTAGAACCACATGCCGCTAGGGAAAGAGCAAGCATTAAAGCTGCGATTAACAAGAATAATTTTTTCATACTCTACTATAACCTCCTTTGTTTGAATAAGACTTGAATACGTATTCAAGTCTGTGCTTTAAATTTAATACTTCGCAAACCGTCTGTCAATAGATTTTTTAAGCGTTTACAATCTTTAGATTTGCAGTATGTGATATATATAGGTAAAATAGGCATATAAAGATTGCGATAATCGGAATACATATTGAATACGTATTCAAACACGAGAGGATTTCGACATATGAACATAACGATGAAAGAAATTGCAAGACTCGCGAATGTTTCCCAATCTACCGTATCACGTGTGATCAATGGAAACAAAGGTGTGAATGAAGAAGCTGCTAAGCGGGTTCTTGAAGTCATTGAGAAGGTCGGGTTTATTCCAAATAAGGCTGCGCAGACGCTAAAAAGAAGCCGATCGCATATTATTGGTGTGCTTCTTACCGAGACGTACAATCCTTATTTTGTCGAATTAATCGACAAGCTTGAGTCAGAATCCCGTAAACACGGGTACAATATCTTATTGCACGTATCGAACCGGAACCCCATCGTTGAATGGGAAAGTGTCCAAAATTTTATTGCTCGTCAGGTTGACGGAATGATTATTGTCCCATCTGGAGGATATAATATTGAGCGAATCAGCAAGCTATCTATCCCATCCGTTGTGATGACACAAAATTGGGAACCGATCGATAGTGTGGGTCTGGATCATATACTAGCCGGAAAAATAGTCGCTGAAAAATTTATCTTATCAGGCCACAGAACATTCGGCTTTATTGGAACAAATCCGGACGATAAATTTCTTGGCTTTAGTAGTGGGTTGTACGAAAATGGTGTGAAATTTATAGAAAAAAATTATATTCGGGTACAAGAGACATCTACGGACAATTTCTTAATACGCTGTGATATTAATGAGTATTTGGAACGGGCAGATGGAGCTATCGATTTTACGTGCGCTTTTGCAGCAAACGATATTATGGCCTTGGAATTCATTCGGGCGGTTGAGGAGAAAGGAGTTAAGGTACCAGAGGATGTTTCGATAATAGGCTTTGACGATACGTATCTTGCTAAAATTATGGGGATTTCGAGCATTAATCAGCCCATTGAAAAAATGGTAAATACGACGCTCCAGCTTCTTTTGGATCGCGTGGAAAATGAAATATCTTCAAAACCGGTTCAAATTAAACTTAACCCTACTCTAGTTGAAAGAAGTAGTTCAAATTTAACTAAATAACTAGATTGTTGGTAAACTCCCGAAATTAAACAACTTTATTATGTCTACACAAGAAAAAAATGACTGTTTGCGGTGCCAACTTTATACCTCTGACAGTAGCGATTTATTTAAACTTTTTTACCCACCATTTTTGGATAGATGTTCGCTGGTGGCTGTCCGGTCTTGTCGTGATTGTTTTTTGGAAATCATGGGTTATATACGAGGTAAATGGAATCCGTTACCGTATGCCGCTTTCCCTTTCCTTTGTGCTCATTGGATTTTTCATATGGATAGCCGAAAATATCGCAACGTTCTTTGGAGCGTGGGAGTATCCAAACCAAACGGATGCTTGGAGTCTAGTCGATCTCGGAAAGGTAAGTTCATGGCTCTTATTGGTAATTGTGAGTTTTCTGATCGTAGCAATATTGAAGCAGGTTAAGGGAAAAATGCAATAAGAATAGTTAAATCTTGTTGATGTTGGCGGATGTACATTTCTCTAAAAGAGAAGGAGAAATAAAAAGGTATTATCTGATATGTTTTTAAGAATCAAATTACGGAATACAGTTATTGAATGGTGATTAAAGTTGGAAGTGATTGCGAGTCATAGATGATGACAAATTTAAAAACAAGTGAGGAATTGCGTGCGCTTCCATAAACGAAATATTTATAAGACTCATCCTCAGAAAGTCATCATGAGTTGCAACGAAAATTCGCAAACAACAAGGGATATACTCTTAAATTAAGACTAGGAGCGGTTCAGATGTTTATGGAAAAAATGAATCCAACTTGGAAATTTTTCACCAATCTATCTAAAGATACTCAACAATTGTAATTGATTTGTTGAATAAACAACAAATTGCGTTTTTTTAACCATTGAAAGCATCTTGGTTCTATTTATAATTATAAGCAGATGTTGAGTAAGCTTGCTAAGAGGGAACTTGGTTGTTTGGCCTAAAACATCCTAATCGATTGTTGTGTAGTTGATAGAAATTGACCGGGAATCCCAACCATCAGGATTGTAAAGAATCAATAATATTTGGATTACAGGAGGGTTTTATATGATTAACGCTAAAGCACGTGCTGTATTCAATCCAGAAGGTCCGTTCAAACCGGCCACAATAGTGCGCAGGGATCTCATGCCTCATGATATTCTCATTGAGATTAAGTATGCGGGTATTTGCCACTCTGACATTCATACTGCTCGCGGTGAGTGGGGTCCGGTAAAATATCCTCTTGTTCCAGGGCACGAGATCGCCGGGGTAGTCACACAGGTTGGTACAGAAGTTACGAAGTTTGCTGTTGGGGACCGAGTAGGGGTAGGATGCATGGTGGATTCTTGCGGAGAGTGCGTTAACTGCCAACATGGAGAAGAACAATACTGCCTGAACGGTAATACAGGAACCTATGCAGCAATTGACAGATACGGGCAATACACACAGGGCGGTTATTCAACACATATCGTTGTGACGGAAGGCTTCGTGGTCCGAATTCCTGACAGCATCAACCTTGACGCAGCCGCTCCTTTGCTGTGTGCCGGCATTACAACATACTCGCCGCTAAGACATTGGGGAGCTGCACCTGACAAAAAAATAGCTGTTGTCGGATTTGGCGGGCTTGGACACATGGCAGTAAAGCTTGCTCATGCCATGGGGGCAGAGGTTACTGTTTTATCACAAACATTAAAGAAGGAAGAAGACGGTTTGCGGCTTGGCGCGAATCATTATTATGCCACGAGTGATCCAGAGACGTTTAAGAAACTGGCTGGCTCGTTTGACCTCATCGTAAATACAGTGAGCGCTAAGATTGATATTAGTGCCTACCTTTCACTCTTGGCGCTGGATGGTACAATGGTCAACGTCGGTGCGCCAGCGGAACCGTTGGACGTTAACGTATTTGCACTTATCGGTCATCGCCGGTCGTTTGCCGGTTCGGCAATCGGTGGCATTCGCGAAACACAGGAAATGCTCAACTTTTGTGCTGAACACCACATTGCTCCAGAGATCGAAGTGATTTCCGCCAATCAGATTGATGAAGCATGGGAGCGCGTCCTAGCTTCAGATGTCCGCTACCGCTTTGTGATTGACATCAGTACGATGGATCGTGAATAACAAGTATTCCTAGCAATCTATTAGGGGGCACTCCTACCACTGGTGTGCCTCTTTTGGCATATGTCCTCTGTTCCTATGGAAAGTAGAAAAACTGCTCTAGTTCAAGATTATAGCGAAAAATGGGGGAATGAAATGGTAAAGGATATAAGAGTTGCACTTGTCACCGGTGGAAATCGAGGAATTGGGTACGAGTTGGTCAAACAATTGTCTTTGAAAGGTTATAAGGTCATTTTGGCATGTCGGGATCCGGAGAAAGGTCATAAAGCAGTGCAAAAACTTAACTCAATGATCAGCAAACGTGCGCAATCTGCAATTGTCAAGGTCAGGCCACAATAAAGTACAGACTTTAGAGAAATTCCACATAGAACCAGATAAAAGAGGGTGCCCAAAAAGCAATCAATTCTGCTTTGACACCCTCAATTTTTCTATTTTCCACTATTCCAAGTTTCTATCCAGCAATGCTCCCGTTTGTTCTGCCATCAAACGAGCTGGCAATGGCATTCCATTCTTGAACCACCATTCCACTGCCCCAACGACCGCTGAACCGAAAAATTGAAGAATCACCTCTTCATTTAAACCGCCATTTTTTCCTCCGGTTACATCCACTTCAGTTTTAAACTCTTCAATGACTAAATCAAGAAAACGACTGCGAAAATAGGGGGCCCCTTTACTTGCTAACATCGTTGAAAAGAACAAATAATGACGCTCAAAGTATTCG
>JAKACS010000137.1 GCA_021821235.1 Bacillota bacterium | reverse complement strand
CTGAGTAAACACTTTCCAGGTAAAATCCAACATCGAAAACCCCACCTTTCAATATTTAGACTAGCCTTCTTTCATATCCCAAACTATACAATTATCATAGCCTGTCTTGCTAAAATCATAAGTCACAAATTTTGTTAATGTTGTCCATGCATATTTCACAGGATTGACTAATATTTTAGTTAGGGTTGTATCGCTAATACTCATCCTCATTAAAACCAAAATCACGCAGTTGGGACATTTTATTGCGCCAATCTCTCTGCACCTTGACCCAAAGCTCCAGGAACACTTTCGAACCTAACAGATTTTCAATATCAACTCGTGCCCGCTTGCCGATTTCCTTTAACATGGAGCCCTGTTTGCCAATAATGATTCCTTTTTGTGAATCTCTTTCAACGACAATTGTTGCCATCACATGAATCATGTTTTTGTTTTCCCGGCGCTCCATTTTATCGATGACAACTGCAAGTGAGTGAGGAACTTCTTCCCTTGTCAAGTGAAGTGCCTTTTCTCTGATCAGCTCAGAAACAATAAACCTTTCCGGGTGGTCTGTCACCTGGTCGGCAGGATAAAACTGCGGGCCTTCCGGCAAGTATGTTTTGATTTTTTCAAGCAACTGCTGAACATTGTTTCCCTCAAGCGCCGAAATTGGAAAAATTTCTGCAAAAGGATACTTTTCCCTATACGATTCAATGATCGGCAGCAACCGATCAGGATGAATTTGATCAATTTTATTAATCACAAGGAAGATAGGCGTTTTGACAGCATGAAATTTTTCAAGAATAAATTCTTCACCGCGGCCAAATCCCTCTTCCGCATTCACCATAAAGAGAACCAAATCGACTTCTTTCAGTGTGTTTTGTGCCACTTTCATCATAAAATCGCCAAGTTTATGTTTCGGCTTGTGAATGCCTGGTGTATCGATAAAAATCAGCTGGGCATCATCTGTTGTTAATACGCCTTGAACTTTATTGCGGGTTGTTTGCGGCTTATCGCTCATAATGGCAATTTTTTGCCCAATGACCCGATTTAAAAAAGTGGATTTACCCACATTCGGACGGCCGATAATGGAAATAAATCCTGATTTATAGGTTTGAGAACGATTTGTATTGGTTGTCATGCATTTCCTCCGATAGAATAGCGGCTCAAATGGGTGCCACATCTTATGTCAGCAATGAATAAGCTTTCGCAGCTGCTGTACTTTTAACAAATGTTGTAAACTTAAAAGCGCATGCGGACACTTTTGTCCCAGTGGGGCAAAGGCACTCAAGATGCGGCTCGTTCAAGGAGCGATAAAGGCTAGCGGCTCTCATTGAACTTCCTTTTCTGACTCACCAAAGTCGGTGAGTTACTATTATTTTACCTCAAATGAATCGCAAAATCATTAGTTGTAGCAAAATCGTAACAAAAAATTTGGAATTTTCTCATAAATATTAGGCGAAGTACATTATCAGAAAAGCCAGACCAGCTTCGGTACAAAAATGACCAAGCCTATTATGGCAACCATAATAGCATAAACGAGAACCGCGCCTGCAGCAAAATCCTTTGCCAGTTTTGCAAGCGGGTGATACTCTTCAGTCACCAGATCAACGACTCGCTCCATCGCCGAGTTGACCAGCTCCAAGGAAAGAACACCGCCAATTGCCGCAAGAACAAACAGCCACTCGATAGTTGAAATCGAAAGAAAAACGGAGAATCCGATCACTAAACCAGATGCCATCAGGTGAATTTGAAAGTTGCGCTCCCGCTTTGCAGCTGCACCGATCCCTGCAAAGGCATACCGAAAGGAATTCCACAACGTATTCGCCTTCCTGTTCCTTCGTTTATCGTGTAAGACCATATCCATCTAAAATTTCCTTCTGAAGAGTAAACATAGTTTTTTCGTCCTCCGCCGTCATATGGTCATAACCAAGCAAGTGCAAAAAGCCATGAACTGCAAGAAAACCAAGTTCACGCATGAATGAGTGTCCATATTCTTCCGCCTGTTGCTTCGCTTTTGCAGTCGAAATGATAATGTCTCCAAGTACTCGCGGCATGTCCACTCCTATCAATTCAACTTCTCCCTCCCCCAGTTCCTCCATTGCAAAAGAAATAACATCGGTCGGCGCATCCTTATCCCGATACTCACGGTTGATTTCCTGAATTCGTTCATTGCTGACAAACGTGATTGACACTTCACTGCCCTCTTCAACGCCAAGCCTCAAGGCGGCAAAATTTAAACTATTTTCAATTTGCTCCCTCTGTTCAGCTGTAATTTGGTTCGTTTCGTCAGCAAAATCAATTTCTAATCTCATGCTTGTCTCACCTTCTGTTTGATTATTTCCGGATACTCAATTCTTGAATGAAAAATCCCCTTTACCGTTTCACAAAGCGTTTCTGAGATAATGTCCAATTCCTTTAACGTTAAATCACATTCGACTAATTGGTCATCCTGCAAGCGGTCGGCAATGATATTTTTCACAAGCTTTTCGATTTGTTCCGGTTTTGGCTGGTTCATTGAACGAACCGCCGCTTCTACACTATCGGCAATACCGACAATCGCCGATTCTTTCGTTTGGGCTTTTGGTCCCGGGTATCGATAATCTTCTTCCTTCACTTCAGCCCCGCCCTGCTTCGCTTTATGATAAAAATATTTCAAAAGCGATGTCCCATGGTGCTGTTCCGCAATGTCAACAATTTCTTTTGGCATCCCGTATTTTTTTAATATAGCTGCTCCGTCAGTTGCATGAGCAATGATGATATTCCGGCTTTTCTCTGGCGGTAGTTTGTCATGGGGGTTATTCTGGTTCATTTGATTTTCAATAAAAAAATTGGGCCGCTTCGTTTTGCCAATATCGTGGTAATAACAGCCCACCCTCGCAAGCAATCCATTTGCCCCAATCACTTCACAAGCAGACTCAGCTAAATTAGCCACCATTACACTGTGATGATACGTTCCAGGTGCCTCTGTTAGAATTTTTTTCAATAATGGGTGATTTGGGTTAGAAAGTTCGATTAATTTCATTGTCGAGAGAATTCCAAAGCTTGCTTCCAAAAATGGAAGGAGCCCGATTGCCAGCACCGCGGAGGCAATCCCGGAAACCAGTGCCGTAACAAAATATAAGGCATAGCTGGTTCCAGATGTTTGTCCATTCGCTAAAAATAACAGTGAACCAATGGTTGCCAAATTGACAAGGGAGGCCAAGAGACCCGCTTGTAAAATTTTTGAGCGGTGACTGTTATTGCTTAAAAAAAGAATCGCTGCCAAGGCACTAAAAAGGATGTAAATTCCCTCTGAAAAATTAAGGGCACTTGAAACTCCTTCATTAAACAGGATGCTGCCGGAGACAGCCATTAAGATTGATGAAAGAATCGCCAGCTTTTCTTCGACTAAAATTTTAAGAAGGATGCCAACGAGCGCTGCGGGAAATAAGTAGCCAATTCCTGCAAAATCAAAAATTTGCAGCTTGCTGATGATTTTCATCAATACAATTCCCAAACTGAATATCAACCCAAATAACAGCAGATAGGTCTGCCGTTTTTCTGGCTGAATCTTTACTTGATAAAAATAGTAATAGACCGATGCTAAAATCATCATCACAAAGATAGCTAACCCTACAAACGGCTTGATAGTGCTGCTATTGTCAAGAAGCCCAACAAGCTTTAGCTGGCGGAAAATTTCGCGGTCAATCAATTTCCCTTCTTCGACAATAATTTGTCCTTGCAGAATTTTAACTGGCTCAACACTTTCAAGTGCTTTTTGCCGCAGCTCTTCTGTTGCAGTTGGGTCGTAAAATTCATTTTGGACAACAGCGTATCTGCCCAATTCAATTGCAGCGCTTTTTAAGCTGTCGGAGAGAGCCGAATACTTCAGTTCTTCCTCGACCCTCTTTTTAGCATTTTCGACTTCGTCTGTTGGAATTCTTTTTGTCATGACGTTATTTATCGCTGTTACCGTTAAATCTTTGGCAACCGATAATTCGTCATCACTCACTTTAACAAGAGCGGAAAAGACTTGGTCTGACAAATCTTTTGTTACCGTTGACGTTAATTTCTTCTTCAGCATGTCGGTTTTTTCCAACACGGAAGGTTCGGTTACTTTACCATTTGGTGCTGCAGCTTGCTTCTTCTCGTCTTGTTTTATTTCATCATTTAATTCCAGAGCAGAATCAAAAATTGAAGTAACCAGGTCGACCCGATTTTGCGTATATTCTTTTTTGACTATATATACATCCTGTACTTGATCCTGTGCTTCTCTCCGCTTTTTTTCCGTGCTTTGCTGGTCTTCTACGGTGCTTGGTGATCGAATCGTTCTATCGGCAACAGTAAACAAGCTTAAATTAAGCTTCTCCGGTTTAACATTGTTATACATCGCTGTATAAAGAACGATGCCGATCAAAACGAAAAATAGGATCCGAAAAAAAGCAATATCCAACATATTTCGTACCGCGACTAAATACTGCTGAAGTCTTTCCAAAAAGATCTCCCCCAATAGATTACCATTCAAACCGATTGGCTCTTTTAAACGACAAAAATAGCACCCCGCTTCTTATGTAAAATCATAACAGTTTTCCACCAGGTGTTACAAGTAAGAAAAGACCGTTCCAATTGAACGGTCTTCTTAGCACGTGCAGTATTGGTCAGAATGCTGCATTTAATCAGCCAGTCTTATGAAGTCGGCTCTTTTCTTTTTTCATATGCCTGAATGATCCGGGCGACAAGCGGATGGCGGACAACATCGCTCTGTTCCAAGTAAATAAAGGAGACTCCCTTTGTCTTTTTTAAAATTTCCTCAGCTACCATCAATCCGGACTTTACCCCTTTTGGCAAATCCACCTGTGTTTGATCACCGGTAATCACCATTTTGGAACCAAAGCCAAGCCGAGTTAAAAACATTTTCATTTGTGCATGGGTCGTGTTCTGGGCTTCATCCAAAATCACAAAGGCATCATCCAATGTCCGGCCGCGCATATAGGCAAGCGGGGCGATTTCAATGGTTCCCCGCTCGATCAGACGCTGCGTATGCTCAGCTCCCAGGACATCGTGAAGGGCATCGTAAAGCGGGCGCAAATAAGGATCAACCTTTTCTTTTAAATCACCAGGAAGAAACCCGAGGCTTTCCCCAGCTTCTACCGCTGGCCTTGTCAATATGATCTTATTAACTTGTCCGTTTTTTAAGGCATTGACTGCCATAATGACAGCAAGATAGGTTTTCCCGGTACCGGCGGGGCCTATTCCGAAGACTAAATCGTTTTTCTTGATTGCATCAGTGTATTGCCTTTGCCCAAACGTTTTAATGCGAATCGATTTTCCTTTTACATTCTTGGCAATTTCGACGTCGTACAAATTCTCAAAATAATCCAAAGTGCCCTTTTGTGCCATTTGAATCGCGTAAAGAACATCCCTCTGGCTAATATGGATACCTTTTTTCAGGACGATCATCAGCCGCTCCAAAATTTGACTGGCAAGAAGTACTTGATCCTCATCACCGGTAATGCTGACGGTTTCTCCCCTTGTGATGATTGCTACGCCAAGTTCCTCTTCAATCATTTTTAAGTTGGCATCAGCATTCCCAAATAATGAAATGGCCTCGGCTGGATTTTCAAGCTGCAAATTAATTGTTTTTACTTGTTGTGTCATTCTTGTCTCCTTGAATAATCGGTTGAGGTTGCGCAATATTCTCGTAAGTTTTAGAAAATACGTCTAAATTTACTTTACCATTGACAATTGCCTTGTGTAAAATTTTTGTCTCTTTAATAATAGCATCTTCATCTAACAAACTTTTTATATTTTTTTTTGCCATTTCAACGGCAATTTTTACCGCCTCATCATTTGAATAGGTGCGGACAATTTCTTGCCGTTGTCGCACTGTTTCATTGACAAACGAGATTGGCAATTCCCATTTGAGGAAATGAATCTTTTGTGTATTCGTTTCTGTCTCGTATTTGCTAAACGAAGGCTTGCCAAATCCCCAAAAAGGAACTTTGAGACTACCAACTAACAGTGAATGTTTCCGCTTTTCTTTGCCTGTGAAAACACTAAATTTTGTATTGAGTGGAAGCTCCACATGGGTTTTATACCACGTCTCACCCCATATTTCGCCTTTGGCGGCAACTGGCTTTTCCTCACCTTCTTTGCCGATCAGACCGGAAACAAGCAATTGTCCCTTCTGAACCTGATCATGGACATCGACAACAGGCTGTCCATTTTCAACATACCGGCTTACAATTGTTGCTTTCTTTTTCGCGATTAAATTTCGTGGAGCCAGCTGTTCAGGCGCTTTCGGCTGGTTTTTTTCGACTACCTGGAAATGGTAGGTTGTCCCTTTTAATTCGACACCAACCCATGTTATCGCCCCAATTTGGTCTGTCAATTTCTTCTGGATTGTCTCGACATCGTCAACAAAAAATTGAATTTTCCCGATCTTTACCCCCATCTTGTCCAATTCTTTGCGGATTTGATACTCGGTTGCCGGCTTCGCCCCGTTTATGTCAATTCCCCAAATCACATTGGATAATAGAAAAATGATCAAAAGAAACAACACGGAACCAAGGAAAAAACCGCCGTTTTTTACTACCCTTTTTAACAAAAACGGCAAGCCTCTTCGCTGCAAGAAAGAGAGACGGACACCGTTTTTGCGGGCAAAATGCCTTAATTTAAACGCATCATCCAGTTTAATTTTAAACGTTATCGTCTCGATTCCATGGCGCTTAACATCCGAAATAGACAACCCATGGCGTATCAGGACATTTAAAAACCGTTCGATCCCTTTTCCTGAGACTTTTACTGTAACCCGGCCAAAAAAATAGTCAATCCACTTATTCTTCATTATTGACCTCCCGCATTCTCGTTTATATAAATGACTTGCTCAATTTTTCCCTCTAATAAAATTTCCTCCGGTAAAATCGTTTTGATCACAAACGATTTCCCTTTTATTAACAGCTGCCCCGTTTTTAAGAGCAAGCGGAGTTCTTTATCCGAAAATGTCAGCAATCCACGATGATTTTCAATATAAATATGAATTTGTCCAATCATCGTAATTCGGGGTAAGTCCATCATGACATCTTGAGGAAGATCCATTTTTTTTGCCATCCAGTTGCGGACACGCTGGCCCCATTTTTTTGCCATAAAAAAAGAACCCCCTTTCATCTCATATGTATGAAATGATCAGAGGTTCTAGCACTTCTTTTTCCAATTCGTCACGAATAGAATATCGTGTTAAAATGCATAATTTCAGCAAAATTGAAAGGCCACAAACTGTTGCTTGTGGCCTTGTGTTAGATTATTTATGAAAGGTGTTGTTGTACAAGTTTATTAACAAGTGATCCGTCTGCTTTGCCCTTTACTTTCGGCATGATTGCAGCCATCACTTTTCCCATATCTGCTTTTGATTTTGCGCCAATTTCTGAAATTGTTTCCTTGACTATTTCAGCCAGTTTTTCTTCCGATAACTGCTCTGGCATGTACAATTCAACAACTGCCAACTCTGTGCGCAATTTTTCAGCCAGATCTTCCCGACCAGCCTTTTCAAATTCATGGAGGGAGTCTTTGCGTTGTTTTAATTCGCGAGAAAGGACGGTTAACTCTTCCTCTTCGGACAACTCAGCGTTGCCGAGTTTGATGGCTTCATTTTGCAATGAAGACTTGACCATCCGAATAACGGAAAGTTTGTCTTTTTCCTTGTTTTTCATCGCTTGTTTCATATCATTGTTTAGACGCTCGAGAAG